>JABDJB010000088.1 GCA_013003425.1 Gammaproteobacteria bacterium
CCGGTCCGGCGCCAGATCTGCACGCATGATTCCCCTGCACGACGACAACCCATCCGCCATCCGGCCGCTGTTCACCTACCTGTTCATCGGTGGCTGCGCGCTGACCTTCCTGTGGCAGCTGAGCCTCGGCGCCGGCGGCCAGCAGGCAGTGTTTGCCTTCGGCGTGATCCCGGCCACGCTGCTTGGCGATGCGGTGCTGAGCCCGGACATAGCGGTAATACCGGCTGAGCTGACGGTCATCACGTCGATGTTCCTGCATGGCGGCTGGGCCCACTTCCTGGGCAACATGCTCTACCTGTGGGTGTTTGGCGACAATGTAGAAGACAGCATGGGCCACGTTCGCTTCGTTTTGTTCTACCTGCTGTGCGGCACGGCGGCAGCTCTGGCCCAGGCGATACCGGAACCGGACTCCACCATTCCCATGATCGGCGCCAGCGGCGCGATTTCGGGCGTGCTCGGTGCCTACCTGCTGCTCTATCCCCACGCACGTGTTCTGGTTGGCGTGCCGCTGGGTTTCTACCTGCACACGATGCGCCTGCCCGCCGGCTGGATACTGGGCCTGTGGTTCGGCATGCAGCTGCTCAGCGAACTGATGAGTCCGCCTGGATCGGCCGGCGTCGCCTTCCGCGCGCACCTCGGTGGCTTTGTTGCCGGCGCCGCATTGATCCCGTTGTTCCGGCAACGCGGCTTTCCGTTATTACAACCCCGGGTGCGCTGATGCGCCTGGCGACCCTGGCGCTGCTGCTGCTGCTCACAGTCACCAGCCAGGCGCAGACTCCTTCGCAGGCAATCGAACAAACGCTGCAACTCAATCGCCAGGCGCTGTCAGCGCAACAGCAGATTGACCGGCTGTATGAACAACGCCGGCAGGCTACCGAAGAACTCAACCTGGTAAAGCAGACCGGGTCGGCCGGCGCGTTGCAGCAACAGCAGCTGCAGCAACAACTGTCCTTGCTGCGTGACGGACTCACGGCTGTCGAGGATCAGATAGCGGCGGTTAATGAAACACAAACAGGTTTGCTGCGCTTGTTGACGGCAATGGTGGGGGCGCTGGAACAATTTGTCGCTCTGGATCTTCCATTCGATCAGGACCAGCGCCGTGCGCGTCTCGTTGACCTGCGCGTGGCACTGCGCAGCGCCAGCCTGAGTGTTACTGAAAAATACCAGGCCGTTGTCGCTGCGTACCTCGATGAAATCAGGCTGGGCTCGACGAATGCGGTTTCACAACAGCTGATTTCCGGACCACGCGGAAGCCGGCAGGTCGAGGTACTGCGGCTGGGCCGCGCCGGACTCTGGTATGTCACGCCCGATGACAGGGATGCCGGCTACTGGGACCCGCGACAGGGACGCTGGATCGAGGGCAGTGCAGACCCGGGCCAGGTGCGTGCCGGCATTCGGGTTATTCGACAAACTGCCTCGCCGCGACCTGTCACCCTGCCGCTGCGGCTGGAAGACTCATGAAGCCGGCGCTCCTTGTATTGCTGATCCTTGCGTCATCGGTATCCGTTGCCTGGCAGGCTCCCGATGTGTCCGCGCTTTCAGGTAACCAGCAGGCACGCGATGCCGACCGGCTGGAGCAGCAACGCGCGCGACTGGCCGCTACTCGGGCACAGCTGCGCGCGGCAAAGCAGCAGGCCAGCCGCGACGAGCGGCAAACGCGCGAACTGGAGTCGCAGCTGGCAGAGCTGACTGCAACGCTGGAACAAAGACGCGCCGCGCTGGTGCAACAAACCGTCGCGGTCCGCGATGTTTACACGACGGCGCGGCAGACAGCCGGCGACCTGATTGGCATCCTGCGTGCCATTCCGACCCGGCCGCCCCCGCTTGAAACTGACCTGACGCAGCTGGCCACGAGCACCACGGCGCTAGATCTGGACGCGCTGGCCGGCCTGTGGGAAGCACTGCACGTCGCGCTCACCAGCTCGGCAACGCAATCACAGGCTGAGCTACCGGTGCAGACTGCGCCCGGTGAGTTGCAGACACTCGCGATTACACGAGTCGGCCATGTTCTGGGAATCGCGCCGGATGACATGGTCGAATACGACCGCCTGGCCGGTGTTTACCGGACGATATCGGACAGGCCCGATCGTCGCAGTACCGCGAGCACAGCGCGTGACGCAACGGTGCCGGTAACCTTCCTGCTGGCAACGCAATCCACCCTGCCCGATCATTCAGTACTCACCGCGGTGCGCTCATCGGGACCGATCGGCCTGGTCATCGTGCTGCTGGGCCTGCTGGGCCTTGTTGTACTGGCGCTGCGTCTTTTACGCCTGCAGTTCATTCTGCGGTCAGAACGTGTCGGTGGTGCCGGCAGCGCCAGCCAGCGCCTGCGCGCGGCGCTGCGAGCGCACCAGGATGAAGACCCCGAAAGCGTTGCCGGCTGGCTCAATGCCCGGGTACGGCGCGAGGCGCGTCACACCCAATGGGGCCACGGCATGCTGACCGTCATCATCGGCGTCGCACCGCTGCTGGGCCTGCTGGGAACCGTTACCGGCATGATCGTGACGTTTCATTCGTTGCGCATTTACGGCAGCGGTGACCCGGTGCTGATGGCTGACGGCGTCTCGCAGGCGCTCAGTACAACACTGCTCGGGCTGGCGGTGGCGATTCCGCTGTTACTCGGGCAGCGCTGGCTGCTGGCGCTGGCCAACAGCCACATTCACAAGCTCGACAGTACGGTCCCGGCTTTGATAGCCGAGCGTCACGGCGTCTGATCATGCAACGGCGGATCACATCAATATTGCTGGCCGCGCTGATCACGGTGATCCTTTTTCACCTGATGCAGCTGTTGATCGATGCCGGCACAACCCGCCCGCCAGCGGCGCAACCGGTAACCATGCTCGAGCGCGTCGTTGCGGTGGAGGAACCGCCACCTCCACCACCACCGCCGGTCACAAAGCAGACGGCGCCACGCCAGCTGACGCCACGGCAGGCCAGCACGCCGGCAATCTCAATCGCGCCACTGGAGTTTCCGACACCGGCAGCACAGGTGCCTCAGCTTGACCTGGCAATTGCAGTGTCCGGCCGGCTGCAGTCACCCGGCCTGGTCGCCGGCGTTGCCGGTGGCAACGCACTGGGCGCGTTCGCCGCCGGAGCCGAGGGGTTCGATGGCAAGGACCTGGTGCCGATCAGCAGCGCGCGACCACGCTACCCGCGTTCTGCTGCCGCGCGCGAAATCGAAGGTTGGGTCGAACTGATATTTGTTATAACCGGCGAGGGTCGCGTCGAGAACATCCGCATACTCGATGCCCGCCCGCGCGGCATATTCGAGGATGCCGCCGTCGCCGCCATGTCACGCTGGCTTTATCCACCCTACCGCGTCGACGGCAAACCTGTGGCACGCGAAGCGACCCAGCTGTTTCGTTTTCGACTTGAAGATATTCAGGACATTTATCTCTGGGATGATTAGCCGACTGTTAATTATCATCGTGTTGCTGAGCTGCCAGGCAGCGGCAGCACAGACCAGGTCCAGCGGCCGGGTGTCGACCGAGGGCCCGTACCAGTCGAAGGTACGGCTGTTGCAGGAAAAACCGGCCGAACAGGCTGATGCGCAACAGCTGCTGCAGGCAGGCGGCCTGGACAACTATGGCCGCGCCTTGTTGTTACGCCAACTGGCACAACGCGGTATCGCCGCGGGTGATACAGCCGCAGCGATAACCCGTTTCGAACAGGCACTGGCGCTGGATGGCCTGTCTCCCCTGGCAACAACCCAGATGCAGCTCAACCTGGGTCAGCTTTATGCGCTGACCGGCCGGCACGACGATGCCATCCCGCTGCTGCAGGCCGCCACCCGTGGTGACGACGCAGATGCCGAAGTGATCATGACACTCGCCGCGAGCCTGCTTGCCACCGATAACCCGCGTGCCGCCGCGCAGGCCGCGGCCCGTGCTGTTGCAACGGGCGATGCGCCCGAGCAATGGCTGCGCTTTGCAGTTCACGCGTTTTACAAAGCCGGGCAGCCCGGTGCCGCGGCACCGTTGCAACTGCGCCTGCTCGACCGGCAACCCGATGAAGTTGCCGAATGGGTGCAGCTTGCCGCCCTTTATCGCGCCGCCGGAGACAACGCTCGCGCGCTGGCGACCCTGCAGACCGCGGCACTGACGGGGCTGATAACGGAACAGGATGACTGGCTGCGCCTGATTCAGCTGCACCTCGACTATGGAACACCGGACCTGGCAGCCCAGTGGCTCATCCCGCTGGTGCAGCAGCAACCCGATTCACAGCATTGGCACTGGCTGGCACAGGTATTGCTGCGCGCCGGCGACGATCGGGGCGCACTCGATGCGCTGCGTGCCCGCGCACAGGTTGCCGACGATCCCGCAGCATGGCTGGAGTTTGCTGAACTGGCCGCTGTACTCGGTATCGACGACATGGCGCTCGACGCGCTGCGTCGGGCGTCATCACCGGGTGCCGAAGGCGCGGTGCGTGGTCGCGCGCTGTTATTGCTGGGCCAGTTACTGATTGCGCAAGGCAAAACCGCTGCAGCAAAACGAGCGTTCACTTCGGCGAGTGAATTTGGTGGCGTGTATCGCAGTGCCACCGAGTGGCTCGACTACCTTGCCGCCCGTCAGCCCACACTTGATACCCGACAAGGCGAGACAGCAACGGAAGTTGCCGAGACGATTGCGGACACCACCGATCCTGTAACTGTAACCACACCAGTCGACGTAAAAACGGTGCCAAGGCTGCGTGTGTATACGACCGTACGCACCACTACCGCCAACAGGCTCACCGAGACTGCGCTCGAAATGGTTGACAGGCTGGCGCGAATTACGCGGCGCGAACGGATTGAGTGGACCGGGCCGCTGCATGTCACCGTAACCGGCGACATAAGTGCGCCGGCCAACGCAATCGACGTTGGTGTCGCGGCGCCCATTCGGCGCACAACGCCAGCCAGGGCCGAGTTTGGTACCGGCACCCTGGATCAGTTCAGGTGCGTATGGCGGCGCTACAAAGGCCCCTGGAACGGTTTGCCCGATGCCTGGCAGCAGCTGCACCGCGACGCACTTGCGGCTGGTTACGGCCCCAGTGGTGAGGCGCGGCAAATCGTACTGCACCGTGGCAGCGACCGCAGTGATGCAATCATCGAGCTGCAAATAGGCATTCTGTAAACAAACGCATTGACGCCGGCAGGCACTACAAGCAACATCTGCGGCTGGCTTGCCGTGATTAGACAGATGTTCAAAAAGACAAACCTGATACTGATAGCAGTGGTGCTGGCTGGCGGATGCGCCACCGGCGGCAGCGGTACTTCATCAGCAGCAGCGGATGATGCCAACCCGGCAGCGACCGGTGCGGCGGAACTGCCACCGGAAAAACGGCCCTATGCCGGGCCGACCAAGATCGTGCCATCGAAGCCTGACATGGCTGCACTCAGTTTTGGCCGCGGCCTTGCCGCCAACGACGAGATAACAGTGACGTTTCGGTTCAGCGTTACGGAATACGCCAGCGGAACGATTGAAGGCTGGTTTGAGCACAGCGCCGATCTCGCTGCGGGTACCATCGATATCCGCGCCGAGGTCACCTGCGCCGTACTCGACAGCAGCGCGCAGCGTGCGTGGGTTGGCGGTAAAGTCGTTCGTAACGGATCGACAAACCCGCTTTATGCCGGCGCACCGGGCGCGGATATCTGGTTTAGCGCCGCCGCCCCGGTAGCCGAAATCGGTAATGGTGCGATCACGATGCCGGTGTTGCGCGACAAGGAGCTGGGCTCTGCCAGCGAGTTCTGCAGCCGCAAGCCATGGGACTCTGATGGCATGCTGACGGTTCGCCAGGGCGCGCTCGGCGTGTTTACCGAGGATCAGGCCACCCGATAGCCCTCGGACGCGGTCAACTGCGAGTACAAAGCCGCAATACGGGCGGTGACCGGACCGACTAAACCATCTCCGTAGTGCGTGTCATCGATACGCACCACCCCGACAACCTCGCCCATCGTGCCGGTGCAGAAAACCTCATCAGCGCCAGCAATCTCAGCCGCACTCACATCGCGCACCTCGTGCGGGATATCATGAAGAGCACACAACTCGAGCACTGCCGAACGGGTCACGCCCTCCGGACAGGAGTCAGTAGTCGACGTCAGCACCACCCCGTTGCTGACTACAAATACATTGGTGGCGTTGGTCTCGGCAAGGTACCCGCGCACGTCCAGCATCAACGCATCGTCCGCGCCGGCGTGATTGGCCTCGATCTTGGCCAGGATTGAATTGAGCTGATTGCATGAGTGAATTTTCTGGTCAAGACACTGCGGTGGAATGCGCCGTGTCCTCGCGGTAACAAAGAACAAGCCATCCTGGTCATAAACCGGAGACTTGTGCTCGGCCAGGATGATCAGCGTTGTGCCCGCATTGTTGACACGCGGATCCAGCCCGCTGGTGTACTTGATACCACGGCTGACGGTCAGCCTGATGTGCACGCCATCGCTCATGTTGTTGGCCGCCAGCGTGCGGCAAATCTGCTCGATTAACCACTCGCGCGAAGGATAGCCCTCATATTCCAGCGCCGCTGCTGATGCAGCCAGGCGGTCCAGGTGCTGTTCGAGGCGAAAGATACGACCACCGTAAAGGCGCAGCCCCTCCCACACGGCATCACCATTTTGTACCGCAGAGTCGAACGGGCTGATCGCGGCAGCCGCCCGCGTCACCAGTTCGCCATTGACGTTGACAATGATGTCCTCGTTACGGGAGTCGTTTTGTTGCAGCATCAGGTAGCCTCCAGCCTGTATTGCGCCATCACTTCATAGTGCTCCTCGCACTGCGCCAGCACATCGTTCTTTACCGGCGGAATTTCCGGTTCGGCTTGCCGGTACGGCGCAAAACCGGTTGAGCGTTCAACCGATGCATACCAGAAACGTGCCCAGACGCCGTCGCTGTCACGCGGTCCGGCGGGCCAGTGCAGCATTTTCTCGCTGAAGTCGACCGCCAGTGCCCGGCAAAGAGTGGCCAGCGTCCCCGCCGGGTCACGCAGCACATCGGCCGAGTCAATCACCGGCGGCACAACCCCGGTGGCGGCACGGACATGCTCGAACAGGCGGCGCTGCTGCGGCAGACCGGTCTCGTCGATACCGGCATCGGGTAGCACGCGCAGCAATGACGCCAGCATGTTGCGCGGACGGCGGATAAGGAAACAGTTTTGCACGCTATCGAGCCAGTCGAGCGAGACACTGTCGTCCAGGTGATGTGTCATCTGCTTCTGGTACTGGATTGTGATGCCATCCGGCAACGGAGATGCCAGCTGGCTGATCACCGTGCGCCAGTCGCATGACAGCGCTGCCATCACCTCATCGCGGCCGGGATGGTCGTGTCCGGATTGCGCCAGGTAGCAGGCATAAAACGGCTCGTCGACCACAATGGTGTCACTGCGGTTTTCCCAGGCCCGCATCATGGCGGTCGAGATATTGCGTGGCCCCGACCACATGGCGATCCGCTTTGGCGCGGCTGCGTGCTTCATGTTCTGCCTCCCGGCAGGCATGATGGCGCGAATCATGCGCCATGCAAACCTGTTGTCAGCCATCCTGCTGCTGCACGCCACGACGGCCGCGGCAGACCAGCTCGAAACCCTGGTGGTGACGGCCACCCGGGCGCCGGTGCCGCTGGCTGAAGCCGGTCTCGCACTGGCACACATCGACGCCAACACAATCGCCGCGGGCATGCACCAGCATCTGGGCGAACTGGCCTTCCATGCGCCCGGCACATGGATCAGCCGCGGCAGCGGTCAGGAACAGCTGACCGCTATTCGCTCGCCGGTACTGACCGGCGCCGGCTCATGCGGTGCATTCCTGTTCATGGAAGACGGGATACCGATTCGTCCGGCCGGTTTTTGCAACGTCAACCAGGCGTTCGAGCTCAACACCGGCCAGGCGCAGGCTATTGAGGTCGCGCGCGGGCCGGCCAGCGCCGTCTGGGGCGCCAATGCACTGCACGGCGCAATCAACGTGCGGATGGATACGGCGCGGCCTGACTCTTTGACGCTCGGCGCGGGGCCTGACGATTATTTCCGCACACGGCTGGAACACGCTTTGCACGGCAACGCCATGCTGTTGCTGAATGCCGAGCACGATGGCGGCTTTCGCGATGACTCAGGCTACGACCAGGCGAAGCTCAACTTCTTTGCCGGCGGCGGTGAGCTGCCGCGTCTGCGCCTGGCTGCCACCCGCCTGCAGCAGGAAACTGCCGGCTTTATAACTGGCGCAGAAGCCTGGCGAAATGAAACGCTGCGCACTACGAACCCCAACCCGGAGGCATTTCGCGACGCCGATGCGCAGCGCCTCAGCATGAGCTGGGACGGGAGCTGGCCGGTCAGCATTTATGCCCGCAATTCACGGATGCAGTTTCTGCAGCACTTCCTGCCGGGTCAGCCGCTGGAACAGAACGGACAGCGCAGCGCGGGCGTGACGGTTCAGCGTGTCTATTCCGCCGGCCAGTGGCAGGTCCGGGCCGGCGGTGATGCCGAGTACGCCCGCGGCTGGCTGCGGCAATCGCAGGGGGCAGCGACAGACGGGTCGGACTTTCTGCGTGAGACACGCCCGAGCGGAACCCACTACGATTACGACGCCGACTCATTCCTGGCGGCGCTATGGCTGGACGCAACCCGTGCACTGACCGCCAGCATGAATCTGCGCCTGGCGTTGCGCGCCGAGACGCTTGGCTACCGCTACGACAATCACGCCGCCGACGGCAACCTGCGCGACGATGGCAGCGCGTGCGGGTTCGGCGGCTGCCTCTACAACCGCCCGGCCGACCGAAACGACCGTTTTTTCAATGCGGCGCCGCGGCTGGCGCTCAGCGTTCGCCCCGCCGACCACCTGGTGTGGTGGCTGCAGGCCGGGCGCGGGTTTCGTCCACCCCAGGCCACGGAACTGTACCGCTTGCAGCGCGGCCAGGACACTGCAGAAATTGACAGCGAAGTAATCGATAACTTCGAAGCAGGACTGCGGGTCTCGGGCCGGCGGACGTCACTGGAGCTGACCGGTTACGCCAGCCGCAAGAAGAACTACATCCTGCGCGATGCAGACGGCTTCAACATCAGTGACGGGCGCAGCCGGCATCACGGCATCGAAGCGGCATTTGGCGCAGTGCTGCACCCGCGTCTCCGGCTCGATGCCGACCTGAGCAACAATCTTCACCGCTATGATTTCGACAGCGCCGCCGCACGCGGTGAAGTCATTCGCAGCGGCGCGCAAATCGATACGGCGCCACAACACATTGCGACGACGCGGCTGCGCTGGCAGTACCAGCCCGGTGGCGCATTGACGCTGGAGTGGCTGCATCTGGGCAGCTACAGCATGGATGCGGCCGGGTCACGTCGCTACCCCGGTCATGATCTGCTAAACGTCTATGCGCAGCAGGAGCTGGGAAACAACTGGATGCTGCGCGCCCGCCTGGTCAACGCCGGCGACACGCTATACGCCGAGCGCGCTGATTTTGCCTTTGGCACCGAGCGCTATTTCCCCGGTCGCCGGCGCAGCCTGTACCTCGACCTGCACTGGCGGAGCGAATAAGAAAGGGGCGGACCGCGCGGGCCCGCCCCAGGGGCAGCGGGGAACACTGCCAGAGAGAATCAGTCCTGTTGCGCGACCTGGGTGGCATCGTTGCCGGCATCGAACAGCCGTACCCGCACCATCCGTTCAAAAGCATAAGCATCAAGGTCGCCCGCACCGGAAACCGACGTTCCTTCACCATGAGCATGAAGCGCAATTCGCTCGGCGGCGATGCCGGCAGCAATCAGCGCATCACGCACTGCCTCTGCCCGGTGACGGGACAGGTCTTCGTTGTAACTGGCATCACCGCGCGGGTCTGCGTAGCCGTCCAGCCGGACAGTCATATCGGGCAACTTTTCCAGCAGTTCGGCCAGCCTCTGCAGCCGCGCTTTCGCGCTGTCTGACAGTTTGCTCTTGCCGGTCGGATAGAGCACTTCCATCTGCAGCCCTTCCACCGCGGCACGCTCGAGCAACAAACCGGACATTTCCTCACCCAGCTGCGCCAGTTCGGCACGGGTGTCGAACAGGCTGCGATTCAGGCGTGCAACGCGGGTGCGGGCCTGTTCGAGTTCGCCACTGGTTGCCGCGAGGTTGCTTTTCAGCCCGGGCACCTGGCCGGCGCGCTTTACGTTGTCGGCATAATGGGCACCAACGGCCGCACCGATAATCGCACCCACCGGACCGGCGGCTACGGCACCGACGACCATGCCGCTGCTGATGCCGATATTTTGCGCTGTCGTCTGTGAGACCTCTGCCTGTGCAGCAGGCAGGGCCATGCCCAGCAGGGCTATTGCTAAAAGTTTCTTCATTTGACACCTCTGTCGGGTTAGCGAAATTGCTTACGGCATCAATTTCAGCGTGACAAAGAGGCAGAACGGCACCCCAATCGTGGCCGGCCGGCGACAGATTGTGTGCAAATCTGGCGGAAGGCGATCAGCTCTCGTTGCGCTGCCGGCGCATCTCCTGCAGCGACCAGACGCGGATCAGGCCCTCCTGGGCCGTCGATGCGACCAGCCGGCCGTCGCGTGCGTAGACCTGCCCACGTGCCAGGCCACGGGCACCCGAAGCGCTGGGGCTGTCACAGTCGTACAGCAACCAGTCGTCGATGCGTGCATGGCGATGAAACCACATGGCGTGATCGAGGCTGGCCAGCTGTACATTGCCTTTGGGAAAAGAAATGCCATGCGGCATGGTCGCGGTTCCGATGAGACCGTAGTCAGACACGTACGACAGCAGCGTCGTATGCAGTCCGTGCTCATCAGCAACCGCCGCGGTGGTGCGAAACCAGAATTGCTGGCGCGGCGGCGCCTTTTCCTCGGTCAGAAAAGCCGGTGTCTGCACCGGGCGGAATTCGAACGGTCGCTGTCGCGACATGAAACGACTCAGCTTGTCCGGCACTTCGCCTTCCGGATGGTAGGAGCTGGCATCGGCAAGTTCCTCCGGGCCCGGCACATCGGGCATCTCGTCCTGGTGTTCGAATCCCTCTTCGGGCAGCTGGAATGATGCCGCCAGATGAAAAATCTGCTGGCCATGCTGAATCGCGACCACGCGGCGGCTGGTAAAGGTGCGTCCGTCACGACTGCGATCGACGTCGTACACAATCGGTGCATTGACGTCGCCGGCACGCAGGAAATAGGCATGCAGCGAATGTACCCGGCGTCCCTCCACTGTTTGCTGCGCGGCCGACAGCGCCTGACCCAGCACCTGGCCACCAAAAACGCGCGGGCTGCCAATATCGCGGCTTTGACCGCGGAACAGGTTTTTTTCCAGCCGCTCCAGTCGCAGCAGCTTTATCAGGTCTTCGAGTGCACCGGTCATTGCAGGCCTCGTACAGTTACTCGCCCAGGAACCCTACTGATTGTCGACCTGCGCGGCGGTGCCGTCCAGCGCCATGGTCATTTCGCGCGACCATTCGTCGTAGCGACGGCGCAGTGTGTGATTGTTTCGAGGACAGAATTGCTGCCGTTTTCCTGCCGGCCACCCGCCTGGTTGCCCGGCGGAAAGAAACGCCAGCCCGCGTGCCGTTGCCTCTGCCTCGTCCGGCCGCATGACCGCGAGCCCGGAAAGGTCCGCGAGCGCCTGGCACAGGTCATCGTGACCGGCCAGCCCGCCGCTGACCAGGGCGACATCCAGCGTCGTGCGCTGCTGCAATATCTCGATGTTTTTCTGCAGCAGAAACAGGATGCTCTCGACTACTGCCGCCAGCTTCTGCCGTTGACTCCCGCTGCCGATAAAACGACTGGTGAAGTGCTCGCGCCAGAAAGGTGAGCCGAGCCCGGACACGCCATTGAGAAAAAGCGGCAACTCGTCTGCACCGATTTGCCGGGCTGCCGTCGCTATCTCCGGCTGTGTTGCGCCCAATGACGCCAGCGCTGCCCCGGCACCGTTGACAGTTCCCTCCTGCACATAAAGCACGGAGCTGCCGTCACTCCAGGCAACGCTGTGCAGCAGCGGTGCTGCGCTCATGCCGGCAACCTGAGCCAGCACAAATGCACCGGTTCCGATATTGACGTAGGCGGTGCCCTGGGCTATCGCTCCGCCGGCGAAAATGGCTGCGTTCTGGTCGCCGGTGCAGACCCGCAGCGGTACCGCAGTGCTGCGCAGCACCCCGAATTCGTGCTGGCTGGGTACACAGCGTGGCAGCAGGCCACGCGAAATTCCGAACGCCGCCAGCAACTCATCTGACCAGTCGAGACTACGCCGGTCCCACAGCAAGGTGCGCGAAGCATTGGCAGGATCAGCGCAGGCGGGATGCTGCTGCAGCAAGTGAAACAGCAGAAAGCTCGACAGCGGCCCGATCATCAGCGTGCCGCTGCGCTGTGCCTGTCTGACGGCGGGGATATTGTCTATACACCAGCGCATCTTGCTGGCACCGTAATGCGGTGAACGCACCAGACCGGTTATCTCGCTGACGGTGTCATCCGGTGGCGCATATTCTGCCAGCAGCTTTGCAGCACGCCGGTCCTGCCACGAAATAACCGGAGTCAGCGCGACACCGCTGTTGCGATCCCAGCAGACAATCGATGAGCGCTGGGTTGCCAGGCCGGCGCCGGTTATTACAGCGCCACGACTTTCGGCATCGCGCAATGCATCGACGATGACCCGATGCATTGAATTGAGCACCTCGGATGCATCGTGTTCGACCCGCCCATCCGGACCACGCTGCGTTGCGACCGCGACGCGCGCCAGGAATACCTGTGTTCCTTCCGTAGTGAAGGTTACTGCCCGGGTCGACCCGCCGCCCTGGTCGATGGCGAGAATCAATTCGTCAGCCGGCATGATCTGCTGGCGGTGCCAGGGTCAATTCACGTGTCGACGCACGCCGCCGTCGCTCCGGCAATACCGGCCGCAATTTTTCAATGACTTTCTCGGCAGTCGCACGATATGCGGTCAGCTTGCCACCATAGATGCTCAGCACGCGCGGGTGTCGCGCGTTGTCGGCGTGCAAAATGGTCTCGCGCGGACGATGGAACGCATGACCTTTGCCCGCGGGTAACACCCGCAACCCGGCGGTGGCGCCGGTAATTTTCGTTGCTACCTTGCCACGCAACGCCGGGAAATAGTGCTCGACCACCGACGCCAGGTAACTGCGTTCCCGCGGATAGGTGACAACATCATCGGGATGACCGCGAAACGGAATTTCCGTGGTGCCGACCAGCGTATCGTCGTCACGCGGCATTACGAATACCGCACGTCCGTCACGCGGGCTTTCCAGGTAGTAAATGCCACGCTCGAAGCGATGGCTGATTACGATATGACTGCCCTGCACCAGCGCCACGGGAAAAAGCGACTGCACCGGCTCGACCATTTCCAGCACTTCGTTTGCCCACGGGCCGGCGGCGTTGATCAACACTGCAGCGTGTGCTTCAACCTCGGAATCGTCCAGCCGGTAGCGCAGGGTCACACCCGCATCGCCAATGGTCGCACCGTTGAAATGCGCCGGCATCGCAAGCTCCGCACCAAGATCCTGCGCCGAAGCCATCACCGCCCGGGTCAGCAGGCGGTCGTCAGTCTGCGCATCGGAATACTTCAACACTGCCTTGAGGTCATCGGTACGCAGGCCATCGAGCCGGTCCCAGCGATTTCGGCCCACTGACGTAAACCGGGTACCGGGCCCGAACCGGCCCAGCACCGCGTAGAGACCGAGCCCGATACGTACCAGCCACGGCGGCCGCCGGGTCTGCGTGAATACCGGAATATAAAAGTCGCGCAACCGCACCAGGTCGGGCGCCAGCCGCAGCAACAGGGCGCGTTCTCGCAGGCATTCGGCGACCAGGCCGAACTGCCAGGTCTCGAGGTAACGCAAACCGCCATGTATCAGCTTGCTTGAGCTGCTCGAAGTGCCGGCTGCAAGATCGGTCTTTTCCAGCAGCAACGTCGAATAGCCAGCGGCCGCTGCAGCCTGCGCAATGCCGGTGCCATGGATGCCGCCGCCGACTACAGCTACGTCGAAACTACGGCTCATCCGTGCAGCTCATGCTGCAAGCGACAGGCGTGCATGCTTTCAATCAGTGTTGCCCCGCGCACGCCGAGCTGGCGCGCGTGCCCCGCCTCGGTAACTTCGTAGATCACCCATTGCCATGCGCCGGGCCACAGCGCGCCCGGTTCAGCTGCAAGCCTGAGGTGATTGCAAAAGACAAATTCGGGCCGCAGTGATGCAACCTGCTCGCGCGTTTGCCGACTGACCTCTTGCAACACCCAGCCTATTGGCAGGTCGGACATTTGGCGCGCCTGTTCCAGCACCATGCGGTCGAACGAGATGAGTACGCATTCCTGCCGCGCACCGGCCAGCAGCGGCAAGACTGCCGCGAGCATGCGCCGGCGGCCGAAGGCGCGCAGGCTGTGCCGCTTCAACTCGATAAACAATCTCAGCCCTGGCGTGTCGAGCTGCTCCAGTGCATCACGCAGCAGCGGCACAGTCTCGCCGGTAAATCGGTCACCAAACTGCTGCATCTGCCCGACCGGCACCTTGCATACCTCCGACGCGACGGCGGCCGTGACCAGTCGATCGATCCCGGCGGTACGCAACAGGGACTCGTCGTGCAGCAGTACCGGCACCCGGTCAGCCGTCAGCTGTACGTCCATTTCAATGCTGCGCACACCACAGTCGGCTGCAGCACGCAGCGCAGCGAGAGTATTTTCAGGAAAGGCGGCCGCGGCGCCGCGGTGGGCCACCAGCGCGGGTACGACTCCAGATTCAGCAGATCCGACCATGCCGCCCGCAAACTAACATATCGACAGGCGCCAGACTGCGATCATCGCCGCAATCGCGGTATATTTGCTATTTATTATCATATGGTTAAGTGACTATTATAAACGTGATTCTACGACCCGTCGCTCGCCTCACAGTCAACTAGACTTGAAGCAACATGGCCACCAGCGGCAACCACGTGCAACACCGCAATCTCGTATCTCACGGCCTCCTGGCAGCACATTGCGAAGAACCCGACTGGGTGCTTCTCGACTGCCGCTACTCGCTGGCCGATCCGGCCGCCGGCCGCGCTCGATGGGAGCAGGGTCATATTCCCGGCGCCGTGCATGCCGACCTGGAAAACGAACTGTCTGCACCGGCGTCACCTCGTGGCCGGCATCCGCTGCCCGACCCGGTGGAACTGGCGGGGCATTTTTCCGACTGGGGTATCAGCATGGAAACCCAGGTCGTGGCCTATGACGACAGCCATGGCGCGTTTGCAGCGCGCGCCTGGTGGCTGCTGCGCTGGCTCGGCCATGATGCGGTTGCCGTGCTCGATGGCGGACTGCAGGCCTGGCGGCGGGCCGGCCTGCCGTTGACCAATGCCGTTCCCGATCGCAAGCCGGCTCACTTCGAGATCCGGCTGCGTGACCAGCTACGGGTCGATGCCGACGAAGTTGCACAAGCACTGAAAAGCGATGGATGTGTACTGGACGCGCGAGCTGCGGAAAGATTCCTTGGCGAGCAGGAGCCGCTCGATCGCCGCGCCGGGCACATCCCCGGCGCGCACAACTACCCTTTCACGGCCAACCTCGACCGTGACGGCCGCTTCCTGTCGCCCTCTGAACTGCGCGTTTGTTTTGACGCCGCGCGCCAGTCCACATCACCGAAAAAGATCATCTGCATGTGTGGTTCGGGCGTGACTGCCTGCCACAACCTTCTGGCGCTGGAGATAGCTCAGCTGCCCGGGGCACGACTGTTCCCGGGCTCGTGGAGTGAATGGTGCGCCGACCCGCAGCGACCGATCGCCAGCGGCCCGGACACGAATTGAATCAGTCGCTGCGCTGCGTGATTTCTATCAGGTGATAGCCAAACTGGGTCTTGACCGGTCCGTGCACCGCACCCACTTCACCGCTGAATACAATCTGGTCAAACTCCGGCACCATCTGGCCACGGCCGAACTGCCCGAGGTCACCACCACGCTGGCCGGATGGACACTGCGAATGCTGGCGGGCCATCTCGGCGAAGTCCGCGCCGCTTTCGATCTGTGTTTTCAGGTCGGAACAGGTAGATTCGTCTGCCACCAGGATGTGACGGGCGCTGGCTGTGCTCATTTGGCTTTCCTGCGTTGAAACCGAACCGATATGCTAAGCGTTTTCGGCCGGCTGCGCACTTGTTAAAACAGGCTGCGCTGCTCCGGTTGCCCTGCCTCCCGCAACAGCAGATTTGCGGCGAGACCGGATGTCCGCTGCGAAACCCGCTGGATTGCCTGGACCAGCGCCGTGCTGCTACCAAATACATTGACGCTGTTGCGCGCCCTGGTCACGGCGGTGTACGCCAGCTCACGCCCCAGCAGCTCGTTGTCCTGGCCGGGAACGACCAGCGCCACATCGTCGAACTCCGACCCCTGCGACTTGTGCACGGTCATAGCGTAGACGGTGACGTGCTCCGGCAGCCGCGGTGGCGACAGCAGCCGGACACCATCGGCCGAAGCGAAAACCACCCTGCTCTCCTCGCCAAGCCTGAGTGTCACACCGACGTCGCCATTGAACAGCTGTTGCTGGTAGTCGTTGCGGGTAATCATGACAGGCCGTCCGGCGTACCAGGTATCGCGCGTATCGGCCAATCCGGATTCGGCCAGTGACTGCTCGGCCAGTGCATTCATGCCGGCCACACCGGTAGACCCATGGCGCACGGCGCACAGCAGACGGAATTTTTCGAAACAGGCCAACGCCTCGGCGGGATCGGTGCTGGCGTCGATGGCTGACATGTAGCTACGCAGGTGGCTCAGCAGCCATGGCAGAACAGCATCCCGGACTGCCCGGGCGGTATCGGCTTCATGTAGCTGGACCGACGCCTGAGCCGGGTCGCGCAGCAGCTCAAGCGCCCTGGCCGAATCGCCGGCACGAACAGAATCGGCCAGCTGGCCAATGCCGCTGTCGGCTGAAAACCTGAAGCTGTGATCAAGAACGACCACGTTATCCTGCAGCGCGTGGCGCTGCTGCTCCTGAGCTGCAATCCCGATACCGACGCCAGCCAGCTGCTGCTGCAGGCGGGTGGAGTAAATATCGTTGCCGGAACAGATGTCGCCCAGCACTGAACCGGGTTCCACCGAGGCCAGCTGGTCTTTATCACCAAGCAATATCAGCCGGCTGTCATCAGCCAGCGCCTCAAGCAATTGCGCCATCAGCGCCACACCGACCATCGACGCCTCATCGACCACCACCACGTCGTACGGCAGCCGATTGTCCGCACCATAGCGGCTGTGCCCCGGATAAAGCTGCAGCAGACGATGCAGGGTCGCCGCCTCGTGTGGCAACTGTTCGCGCAATCCCTCGGTCGGCAGACCTGATTTCGCCTCACGCACCGCATCGCCGACGCGCATCGCCGCTTTGCCGGTTGGCGCAGCCAATGCAATGCGCAATCCCGGCTGCAGCCGGAGCAACAGCGCCAGTATTTTTACTACCGCCGTGGTTTTGCCGGTACCCGGTCCGCCGGTAACCACCGTCAGGCCGCGCATGGCGGCAATGGCTGCAGCAAGTTTCTGCCGCTTCGCACGCGGATCAGCAAAGAGTCTGTCGAGCTCACTGCTGAACAACTCTGTGTCGTGAGCTTTGATGTTTATGGCTGCGCGTTGTAACAGCGCATCAGCCACGCGGCGTTCGTAATCCCAATAGCGGTAAAGATACAAACGATCATCGTTGTCGAAAACCAGCGGCCGGTATTCGCCCGGGCGGCCAACTATCGCGCTGGCGTGCAACATTGTGCGTATCGCTGCGGTGTCACCGGAAAGACCAGCAATATCCAGCGCGATGTGTCCGGCGGCCGTACTTCTGACCAGCTCTTTTACGGTCTCCGACAATTCATCGCTGCCTGCAGCCCGGCACAGCAACTGCGACAAATGGCGGACGAGAAACTCTGCGCGATCAGCGTTATTCACCCGGGTCACCACAGAAAAGTTTTTCCAGGGTTTTCATCAAGTCTGCACCGGGGCGGTCGTGATAAACACCAGATTCCGGTCCGCTGTCCGGGCGCATCCCGCGCAGGAACAGGTAATAGACACCGCCAAAGTGTTGCCGGTAGTCGTAGTTCGCCACACAACGACGCAGATGACGGTTCAGCGCTACGCTGTAAATGAGGTACTGCAGGTAGTAGTCGTGCCTGGCGATCTCGCCGGCCAGCGCCGGCTGGCTGTAGTCCCGCTGCGCATTACCGAGCCAGTTCGATTTGTGGTCGGCCAGGTAATAGCGGCCATCCGCCTCGAAAACCAGGTCGATATAGCCGTGCATGAAACCACCGGCGACGCGGAAATTGAGCTGCTCCAGTCGTCGTTCGATTGGCCCGCCGGTGGCAAAATCACCAAGCGCGTCGGCGAGACCTGCTGCCCGCAGCGGCTTAAGCGGAAAATAGAATTCCATCTCGGTAACCCGCCGGGCATCCTCGACATCGCGCAGGCGCAGCGACCCGCCGCCATCGAGCGGCGTTGCGAGCACATCGAGCGCCATCTGCTGCAACACCGGCGCCAACTGCTCATCGAAACCATGTTCTGCCAGCGATTGCTGTGCCATCGCCAGAACCTGCGGTGGCGCGTCGCGGAACGATATGTTCTCCAGCAGGTGATGCATGCAGCGGCCGGCCCGGGCGCCGCGCGGAAAAGCGTAAATACCCTCCGGCTCCCGCGCATCAACCTGACCGGGGGAATGCACGGCATCGTAGTCATGCGGCTGCTCAACGGCATCGCGGGTCAGTGCGCTGAAGCTTGCTACGCGCCAGCCGCCAGGAACATCGTGGCTCAGGCTGCGAGCTTGCAGCACGCTGCCGGAAGCGACTCCCTGGTCCAGTCGGCGGCTGCTGATTTCAGGCAGCGCTTCGACGATAACGCCCGGCGCGGCCAGCAGCTGCAGGCGCGCCAGCAGCTCCTCGTCAGTCGCTGGCAGGCTGGTGCCCGCCGGGTCGCCGCGACCGTGCAACAGCCAGGTCAGCCCGGCCTCATTGGCAGTGTTGATACGACCCCAGACTACCGTGCAGGAAACCTCTGCCCGGGTCATTGCTACATAGGCCAGTCGCACGCGTTCGGCAAGATCCTCGACTGTCGCCCGGGCAAAACTCGAATCCTGCTCATCGCTGCCAAGGTCCAGAACCGGACGGTTATCGTTATCGTGAAATTCGATAACCGGGTTGCCACGCTTGCGGGTACGGGCGTTCCACAGGTACGGGCAGTAAACGACAGGAAACTGCAGCCCCTTGCTCAGGTGGATGGTAATAATGTTTACCAGGTTTTCATCGCTTTCCAGGCGCAGCAGCATCGACTCATCGTCAATACCCAACGTGCGCTGCTGTACCCGCATCCATTCCAGGACCTTGTCCAGCCTGCCGTGACGCAATGCAGATTCGCGCTGCAGCAGCTCAGCAAGATGCATCAGGTTGGCATAAGTCCGCTGGCCGTTTGGCCACTGCAACACGCGCTGCTCGACTGAAAAGTCGCGGCACAGGCGACGAAACATGCGGGCAAAACCATGCTGTCGCCACAGCTGCGGATAAAGCGAAAACCGGTCGAGCAATTCCTGCCATTGCTGCTCGTTACCGTCGAGCGCAACAATTTTCCCGGCGGTATATCCCAGCATCCGGGTAGCCAGCGCAGCCCGTACCAGCGCGTGATGCGCCGGCTCGACGACTGCCCGCAGGATCACGAACAGCTCATCCGCTTCCAGCGTACCGAAGACGTTTTCGGTGCTGCGTTGCATGCTGTCGACACCGCGCGTGGCCAGCGCGTCACGCACAAAGGCACCCTGCTCATTGGTATTGACCAGCACCGCGATATCCCGCGGACGCAGCTGATGGCCGTCACCAAAACCGGCCTTAGCAGCGAGTGTCTGCTCCAGCACGCGCACTATGTCGCTGGCAACGGCGGCCGCAATTTCAAGCTCGGCCGCCGGCTTGCCGAGGCGCTTTCCGTCGCCGGCCGGCACGTGCCACCAGCGCAAGGCCGGCTGGGCCACGCCATCGAAAGATAACCCGGGCTTTTTCTTTGCTGCAGCCGAAGGGCTGAAACCGATGCTATCGATCACAAAGGGATTAGCTGCAGCGGAAAATACGGCGTTGATGCCGGCGACCAGCTCGGGCGTCGAACGATAGTTGCGGTCCAGACGGTAGCGGCGGTCAGCGTGCTCACGCGCGTCGAGATAGGCATGCACATCGGCCCCACGGAACGCGTAGATCGCCTGCTTCGGATCGCCAACAAAGAACACGGGCAATTCATCCCTGGCGAACAGGGTCGCAAAAATTGCGAACTGCAGCGGGTCGGTATCCTGGAACTCGTCAATCAGAGCGGCTGCATATTGCCGGTGTGCCGCCTGCACCAGGCTGTCACGCCGTGGCGAATGCAGCGCCACATAAACGTCGCGCAACAAATCATCAAAATGACGCACGCGTCGGTCACGCTTGCGCCGTGGCAACTCTGTCTCGGCATAAGCGAGCAACCGGGCGCGAAAATCTGCCAGCCGCCGGCGCTGCTGCGCTGCCAGGCGCGCCGCAAGCTGCAGCACCTCGTCGAGCCGCTCGAAGCAGTTGTGCTGCGGCACATCGAAGCCTTTTTTTGTTTTGCCGGCAAGGGCCGATGCTGCCAGCGGCGCCAGCTTTTCCAGTCCGGCGGTTGGCCGGTCACCCCCGGACCACGTATTGGCTGCAGCCAGCAGCTCTGCGAGCTTTTTCTGCAGTGTCTTGTACAGGCCGGGGTGCCCGTTGAGCACCGCACAGATTTCGTCGTGGCCCTGACGCCAGTGTTGCTGCAGCTCGCCGGCTGCAACGAGCAATCTCTGCTCGATATCGTCGTCTTCAAAGTCGGCAGCCAGCACCCGGTGCAGCGGCGGACGCCCGAGATACTTGCCGAGCTGGCGCATCAGCCTGGCCGGACTGGCCCGATCCACGAGCACCTGCACCCATTCCGGGGTGCTGTCGCGCGCCTCGGCATGCCAGAAATCCTCGACTACCTGTCGCCGTAGCCCATCGTCGTCAGTGACCAGGGTGGCATCCAGTGGCAGACCGGCTTCAAAAGCGGCATCAGTCAGCAGGCGCTGGCAAAAAGCATGAATGGTGTAGATCGCCGCCTGGTCGAATGACTGCAGCGCCCTGGTGATGCAGCGAATGGCTGCATCACGATCGGTAATCGACTCCATGAATACCTGGTCGTCGTCATCAGCGTCACCGGTTTCGAGCGAGGTCCGTAAATGCTGCAGGCGGGACCGTATACGCTCGCGTAACTCGGCCGTGGCCGCCTCGGTAAAACTGACGACCAGTATCTGGTCGACGGTCAACTCGGCTTCCAGCAGCAACCGCAGATAGACCGCGACGATGTTATAAGTCTTGCCGGTGCCCGCATTGGCCTCCACCAGGCTGATGCCCTGCAGCGGCACGGTCATCACATCCAGGGCCTGGTAGCGGCTCACTGCTGTTCCTCCAGGTGGTCACGCAACGGCCGGTAAACAAGTTCTGCCAGTTCGGCGAACAGCGCCCAGTCGACGCCCCCGGCGAAAACCCGGTGGCGGTAGGGATCGGTGTTCTCGGTTCTTTTGTGATAATCACCTTCGAATTTTTTGCGTGCCTCGGCAAGGGCGCTTTCGGCGTCTTTTGTTTCGCGTGCGACCGCGTATTCCCAGCCTGATTCCGGAAAGAACGGCACTGCCTCTGACATGCCACGCTGATACAGCTGCAGTAGCGTATGCAGCAGCTCCCGGGGTTCTGCAACCGGTGCAAACCGTAAAGACATGTCATTGGCGCGCCAGTGCGACACGCTGGCAACGCCGCCCGGACGCTCGACGTTCAATATCAGGTGACGCAGCCACAACGCCAGGCAGTCACGACCCCGGGTTCGCCCGTAGCGCCAGGCAAAAAGGCCGTCCGGGTACAGGCCCTCCAGCCTGCCGCCAAGCCGGATGCCGGCGAAATCCCGGGTGAAATCGTGTACTGCGGGGGCTCCCGGTGGCAGGAATTCGACCAACGCCTGTTCCAGCCGCTCCCCCTGCTCCAGCAGCTTTTGCATGACCAGCCTGCCGGCCGGGCCCGACGGAGCCGGCGCCAGTTCCTGCAAAATTTCGCCGATGCGTTGTGGCTCAACCCCCGCGCGGGCCAGCCTGAGGTAACGATCGCCCAGGCTCCATGCAGCGAGCGGATCGAGGCTGATTGCGTCATCCGTGGCAATCGGATCGGCTTCCCCGTCATAACTGATACGCATCCGCTGCTTCAGCAGCGCCTTTGTCGGGTTGTGAAAAAAACCGAGCAGCGCAGGCAGCGTAATGCTGACAGCTTCCTCCGGCGACGCTAACGGCCGCTGCATGAACGGCTCTACCTCCACACGGCCGGATGCCGGCAGGATATCTGCGTAACTGAAAAACTCGGCCGCGGATTCATCAAAATAACGCGGACTGAACGGCTGTACCCGGTGCGTCGTGGTAATCGCGCGGGCAGCGTCCACACCATCGGGGTGCGCAAAGCTGCGGTCGCAATAATCGAGCAATTCGCTGACCAGCACTGAGGGCGGCAGCGGGGTGTCGTCGCGAACACTGCGACCAACGTAGCTGATGTAAAAAACCTCGCGCGCATTTAACAGGCATTCGAGAAACGCCTGGCGGTCGTCGTCGCGCCGCGACCGGTCGCCGCGACGCGGACTGCGCGCGATGAGATCAAAACCCGGCGGCCGCTCAATACGGGGGAAGGCGTTATCGTTCATACCGAGCAGGCAAATTACCCGGAAAGGAACGGTACGCATGGGCACCAGGCCGGCAAAGGTAACGCCATGCCCGAGATAGCCGCGACCGGACGTTGCGCTGTCTAGCTCACGCAGTACCCAGTCGAGCGCAACCTCGAAGTCGATTAACCCGCTATGACCGGCAACCTGTGCGTGCTGCGACAGCACAGCGATCGCATTACGCAGCAGCTGTGCTTCCTGCTCCTGCTCTTCACCAACATCGATGAACTGCTCAAACTGCTGCTGCAACCATTGCGACCAATCCGCCACGCTACGTTGCGTCGCCATCTGGACGTGCATGCGCCGCAGCCGTTCGAGGTATTCCGCCACGCTGCCCAGGGCACCGGCATCCGAACCGGCAGCAGCATCGCTGGGCAAGATGCCGGCGAACGTACCGGTGGATTCGCCGGGCAGGGCCACACCCAGCAACAGCCGGTCGAGCCCGTGCCGCCAGCTGTGACGCCCGTCGCTACGACCGAATCCGCTGCGTTGTGCTGCGTCCAGGCCCCAGCGCACACCAACGTCTCGAACCCAGTCATGCACCTGACCCAGATCGGTCTCGGACAGACCGAAGCGTCGCCGCACCGGCGGCGTCTCGAGCACCGCCAGCACCGCATTGGCGTCGAAGCGTTCCTGCGGCAGGTCGAACAACCCAAGAAAAGTATCGATGAGCACAGCCTTGCGACGGCGCTGGTCAGTTACGCTGAACGGAATACGCCCGGCCGTGGCAAAAACCGCATCAATCAACGGCGCGTAGGCATCAATGTCAGGCGTCATTACCAGAATGTCGGAAGCAGAAAGGCCGGTATCGGCATCGAACAATGCCAGCAGCTGGTCGTGCAGCACCTCGAGTTCACGTGTAATGCTGTGACAAACATGCACCTGGATCGAGCGATCACCAGGTGTCATTGCTACCGTCGCCGTCTCGTTTGCGCCCGGATCGACGAGGTTGAGAATCTGCGACTGCACTGCCCGCAACACGGTTGCATCACCCGGGTCGGAAAAATCTTCCAGGATTACCGCGCTACCCAGCTCCTCGATCTGGTCGGGCAAGTCGCGTCCCTGACCACCCCACGAGGCGAGCAATGCATTACCACTTTCAAGGTATTGCAGCTTCTCATCAGCCACGCCTGCCAGGCGGCCGAAGTCGCGTGCGGGAACGATATGCGCCCAGTGCTCGCGGCAGGGATTGGGTAACAGCACATTTACCTCGATGTGTTTTGCCAGCAGCTGCAGCACATCCAGGTAGGCTGGTGATAACAAAGAAATACCGAACATTGTTACCCGCTTCGGCATCTCGCCGCGTATCTGTCCGGGCGGCAGTGCTTCAAGGCGACGGCGCAGCTCCATCCAGTCCGGCTGCTCGGTCTCGGCGGCAAGCCGGCGCCATAATTCGGGTTGCCAGCCACTGCCTTCGCCGCAGCGCCACTGCTCGATCCAGTCCGGGCGAAAAACCAGGTACTGGTCAAACTGCCGGGCCAGCCGTTCTGCCAGTTCGAATCGCTGCCGGTCATCAGCGCGACACCAGTGGCGGATCTCCTGCAGGGCGTTGTCGTCGGCCGCTTCATGTAACAGCCGATGCAGACGCCACGCCATGACGCCTGGATCATACGGTGAGCTTTCCGGCACCGCGGGCAGCAGCCGGTGATAAACGCGCCAGACGAAGCTGCCCGGCAACGTAAAATCGAGATTAGCGCTCACCCCGTGCTGTGCCGCAAGCTGCAGCCACAGCCACCGCGCCAGGCCCTGGTTCGGGACAATCACTGTTTCCGGCTGCAACGGATCGCTTTGCTGCAGTATCCCGCTCAGCCGGTCGGCGAGCAGCTCCAGCCGGTTGCTGTAGACAACGTTCAGCACAGGTTGAGTCTACCTGATCACTGCCCTGCGACCCGGCCAGAAAAAAGGCCGGCGCAGAGGCCGGCCTCGAGCGATGTTTTGTGCCTGACTAGCGAATTGCTGTGCGCAGCAGGTCGAATACAGGATCCGGCCGCGCCGCGGGCTGGGTCGGCGGCGTGCTCAGGAAGTAGGCAAGAGATTCGACAAAATCGACGGCACAATCGAGCGCGCCGGGGCCTGCCTCGCATTGCGACGTAAACAGCTCCTGCCAGTTACTGCATGCTGTAACGATGCCCTGCATGATGCCTGCTGCCGATCCGGGCGCCTGGAGCTCAGCCGATAGCGCCTGCACCGTCAGCTGGCCCGCGGTGATGCGGCAGTCGTTTCCGGCCAGGTCAACAGTTATCGGGTCATTGTCCTCCGGATAAGCCTCGTAGTGACAGAAGTACTCGTAGAAAGGCTCACCCGCAGCCATCCCCAGCGCATCTGCCGTATAGCGGCCCAGCATGATTGGCACGTCCTGCCCGTTGAACTGTATTGCGCTGGCCTGGGCTGCCAGCTCGGGGTCAACCGGGCCGCCGCCGGAAACCGACGGGTTGAGCATGGCATCACCCCAGATCTCGATTGCCTGCGCGACAAGCGCAGTGTTTTCCAGCCCGAACGAGGACCCGGCGCTGGCCGGAGCACACACGCCGTCACAGATATCCGGTGTCCAGGCACCGGTAGTAAGATCTGACTCGATCGAGCAACCGGCACCAAATACGCCGTCGGGCTTGATATCACGCCATGCACAAATGTCTTCGGTAGCGAAATTGCCGGGACCGTAGTTACAGAACAGGCTGCCTCCGCCGCCGTTGCAGTCAAAAGAAAAATAGCAGTCGCAGGGCGGCTGGCCGGGGTCCGCACCGGTCGGGCCCGGCGCGGCAAGATACAGCTGGCGCATGATGCCGACATCCTGCAGGTCGACAAACGCGTCGCCGTTGAGATCTGCATCGGGATCTGGCGTTAGAAAACGAACCCGCATGATGCCCAAATCGAGTGCGTTAACCGTAAAGTCGTTATTAAAATCGGCATCGCACATATTGCCGTTATAATCGCCGTCCGTATCGCGCTGCAGCGGGTTGGCAACCAGCGTGCAGTTGTCCTTGTTATCGTCAAAGCCATCGCCGTCACTGTCCCAGACGTCCTGCGCCAGCGCGGCTGTCGAAAAAAGAAACAGGCAGGCAACGGCAAGCGTTTTCTTCGTCATGATGCTCATGACTGACCCCCGGTGTAGTTATATTAATTGGCAGGCTATTCAGTGTATCCAGCTGGCGGCGCACACGCAATCGAGGGTTTAACGATAACTGGCTGTTACGTGGCGTTTCTGCCGCTCTTTAACGAAACCGGCGCCTTATGTCCTGACCCGGGCCGTGTGTCATTTATCTCGCGGCCGGATTTTCTCCAGCTCATCAACGGTCCGCGGCCAGTCATCTTTAAGCAGTCGCGACAAGGAGCGATCGGCGAGAATTCGTCCACCAGTCTGGCAGCCTGGACAGTAATTGGTTTCGCTGCCGGCATAACGTATGCGCTGCACCGTCGCGTCGCAGTCGGGACACGGTTTACCGTATCGTCCATGAACTGCCATGCCGTCGCGAAATGCCGTAATCCGGCGCGGAAATCGTTCGCCGCTGTCGAGGCGCAGGCGGCTGATCCACGCCTGCAACACATGCACGACAGATTGGTGCAGCTGGCGCACCTGCTGATCGCTGAGCTTCTTCGACTGCGCAAACGGTGACAATCGTGCGTGGTGCAGTATTTCATCCGAGTACGCATTGCCGATACCGGAAAATATTCGCGGGTCGGTGAGTGACCGCTTCAGCGTGTGATTACGCTGCCGCAGCCGGTCAGCAAACTGCTCGAAGCTGGTGTCGAGTACCTCCAGGCCGCCGGGATCATGCTGCGGCAGCTCACGACTGCTGACAACATACAGCGATGCACGCCTTTTGCTGCCCGCCTCGGTAACCCGCAGATTGCCGTTGCTAAAAACAAGGTCGGCCAGCACATTGCGCCCGGCACCTGCCGGTCGCTTTGCTGACCACTGCAGGCGACCGGCGATCATCAGGTGAATCACCAGCCAGCAATCCGGCTGCAACCCGATGGCAATGCGCTTACCCAAACGTTGCAAATCGCAAACAACACGGCCGGTTAGATCGTCCGTTATTACACTGCGAAGAAAGAACGGGTTATGCACAAACACTTCAAGCAATTCCGCACCACAGATGCGCTTCTGCAACGATTCGAGATAAAGGGTTATGTCAGGTAGTTCCGGCACTGTTAAGTTGGCGTTGCGCTTTCGCCTGAATGCACTACACTATCGTGGATCGAGTTGTGCGTCCGGGGGATAAGAGACGTCACTCGCATAAAATAATAATTAATCGGAGCGGTTGGATGAGAGACAAGAAAAGCGCACCGCCTGCGGCGCAAATTTGCGATGAGTGTTTCAAAAAGCAGTGCAAGCCGTCGTTTGCCAGCGATGAATTTTATTGCGAGCACCAGCTGGTGTGGGCAATCCGGCGGCCCGACGGTGGCTGGCTGCTAAGCACCGAGGTTTCGCCGGCCGATCACCAGGCCCTGGTCGAAGATGCGCGCCGCCTGCAAACCATTGACGAGGCACCTGCTGCCGATATCGCTGCTCCCAGCGTGCATTAGGCTGTATTTTAGCGCTTTTACCATATTTATCAGTGTGTTTTTGACGCTTGGTAACAAGCTGTAGTCTAATTGTGCCCACAATAACCGGCGGCCTGTGTAAGTCGCTGACCAGCGTATATCCATCTATCGGGCGCATAACGCCCTCCCATACACTGAGGTTAATCATGCGGGTATCCCACAGACTCTTTCTGTACGTGGCGCTTTTGGCTATGGGCGGCACGGCCATGGCCGGGCCGGATCATGTCGACGCCATGCGTGCGACGACTTCGGGCCAGCTGACAGTCGCCATGCGGTCGGATGGTGACACTGCTCGTTTCGTTCGCAGCACCGGTGACCTCGCGCCACACCTGCGCCGGGCCAGTGCCGATACCAAGGTCCGCGGATTTCTCGACCAGCACGGCAGTCTGCTCGGGATAGACAACCCGCGGCAGCTGCGGCTGTTGCGCTCACGCGCCGATAACTTCGGCACAACAACCTTCAGTTATGAGCAAACCGTAAACGGTGTTCCCGTTTTTGGTGCGCGTATCAACGCAAACCTTGATGCAGCAAACGCGCTGCGCAGTGTAAACGGCGATTTTGAACCGGGCCTCATGCTTAACACCCGGCCGCAGCTGCGTGCAGCGCAGGCGCGCCGCATCGCATTAAAGCGTGTTGCCGCATCACGCCCTGCCCCCGGTCTGAGCGCGCAGCAACCGCAGCTTTATATTTATCGCCAGCCGCTGCGTGCCAGCGCGGATGGCCCGGCGGTCCTGGCCTGGCAGGTCGAGGTCGGCAACGATAACGATGTGCGTGAATTCGTAATGGTCAATGCTGTCAATGGAAAAATTGTTGACCAGTACACCGGCATTCATGAGGCACTCAACCGGCGCGTTTACAATGGTGGCTTTTCCGCGCAGCTGCTGGTGTGGTCCGAAGGCGATCCCACACCTTACGGTGACCCCGCCATCGACGACCTGATCGGGTACACCGAAGACACCTATTATCTTTTTGCCAACCTTACCGGGAACAACTTCCTCAGCTGGGACGGCGCCGGCAGCATCATGAATGCGGTGAACAACGACCCCGGTATCACCTGCCCCAATGCAACCTGGAATGGCGTCTCGATCAATTTCTGCAGCGGCACAACCAGCGATGACGTGGTCGGTCACGAGTGGGCCCATGGTTACACCCAAAGCACCCACGGACTGATCTACCGCTGGCAGTCAGGCGCTCTGAACGAATCGTATTCGGATATCTTCGGCGAGGCCGTTGACCAGCTAAATGCTGCCGGTGCCGACACACCTGCAGCACTGCGCAGCGTCGGTTCGTGCTCGACTTTCGGCGGTACAGCACCGCCCGGGTTCGAAGTGCTTACACCGGCATCGATCGCCGGCGGCTACAGCGTAGCCGGCGCAGCGTTTAACCCGGCCACGGCAGATGTAACCGCAGATGTGGTCGCCGCCGAAGACGGCGTCGGCGCCAGCACTGATGGCTGTGAAAGCCTGACCAATTCGCTATCGGGTGCGATCGCACTGATCGATCGCGGCTCCTGTGACTTCACTGCCAAAGTGCTCAATGCTCAGGCAGCAGGTGCTATCGGCGTAGTCATTGCCAATAACGCCGGCAATGATCTTGTTTTCATGGGTGGCAGCGCACCAGGCATCACCATTCCGTCGGTATTCGTAAGCCAGACCGATGGCGAATCATTGCGTGGCGCTGCGGGCCTGACTGCCCGTCTCAACCTGGGTGGTGCCGGCGAGAATTCATTACGCTGGCTGATGGGTGAGGATGCCAGTGGCTTTGGCGGTGCCATACGTGACCTGTGGAATCCGCAGTGTTACGGCGACCCGGGTAGAGTCAGCGACGGCGAGTATTTCTGTAACGGTGAAGTCGACGGTGGCGGCGTCCACACAAACTCGGGCGTGCCGAACCATGCGTTTGCCCTGCTGGTCGACGGTGGCACCTATAACGGCTACACGATAAACAGCATCGGCATGAATAAAGCGCTCAATATCTATTGGCGCGCCGCGAGTGTCTACCAGACACCAACCACTGACTTTGCCGATCACGCCGATTCCCTGGAGGCATCGTGTGCTGACCTCATCGGCAGTTCACTCACCAACCTCGGCACCCAGGCTCAGGGTGGCGGCGAATCGGGTCTTGCCATTACCGCAGCCGACTGCACGGCAGTGGCGGCTGCGATTGCCGCGACCGAACTGCGGCTTGAACCGGTACAGTGCAATTTCAACAAGCTGCTGGATACCGATGCCCCGGACCTGTGCACCCAGGGCAGCAGCGCCCAGACCATCTTCGCCGAGGATTTTGAAGCCGGACTCAACAACTGGACGGCCGGCACCCGTGAAATACTGAATCCTGCAACCTTCAGCGGCCCGGACTGGACTACCAGCAGCGACCTGCCGACAGGCCGCAGCGGCACCGCCGCCTACGGCCCCAACCTGGTGCTCGGTAACTGCAGTAATGACATCGAGTCGGGCATCATTTACCTGGAAAGCCCCGCAATAAACCTGCCGGCTGGAATCGATGCGGCACGGATGGCCTTTGACCATTCGGTTGCGACCGAGGCCGACTATGACGGCGCCAACATCAAGGTCAGCGTCAACGGCGGGCCGTGGCAGTTGCTGCCGGCCAGCGCGTTCACCTTCAATGCCTACAACGGCAGCCTGGTCAGCAGTGACAATCCGATGGCCGGCGAACCGGCCTTCAATGGCACCGATGAGGGCTCGTTGTCCAGTGGCTGGGGCCAGTCACAGGTTAACTTTTCAGGTGTAGCCGCGGCAGGCGATTCAGTTCGACTGCGTTTCGAAGTGGGCATGGACGGCTGTAACGGCCTGCTGGGCTGGTTTATTGACGACGTGCAGCTGTACTCGTGTGCGGCGGCAGCCGACGATGACAATGACGGGTTGCCTAATTCGGCCGACAACTGCACTGCTGTCAGCAATCCAAACCAGGTCGATTCCGACGGCGATGGCTACGGAAACTTCTGCGATGCCGACCTCGACAACACCGGTCTGGTCGACCTGGCGGACCTGGCACTGTTCCGCACCTACTTCCTCACCACGCCGTCGAGCGGCAACTGGACCCCTGCTGCCGACCTCAACAGCGACGGCACTGTCGACTTGCTCGATCTCGGTCTTGTAAGACAGCAGTTCCTCAGCGCCCCCGGACCCAGCGGCGTACTGTAATCACCTGAGCTCCCTCCCGCACCACGCGGGAGGGAGTAATCATCGCGCCTCGAGATCGATCCGCACGCGGATGCGATCACCGGGCTTTTCCCTGACGCGACGTGTATAGGTCTTGCCGGCATAGACGTAGCGCACCTGCCAGGCCTCAATCTGTTGCTGCTGCTTGTAACGGGTCTCGGTACGACACACCGGCCGGCGACGCCGATCATCCGCACGAATCAGTTCGCCGATCGTAGCTGCAGGCTGCTGACGACGAACGTCGCCGGGCGGCACGCTGTCCTGCGGTCTATCGCACACCTCTTTATTTACCGGCAGCCGTTTCTCACCAAGCACGGGCCGGGCCTCTATGACGCGGGCGTAATCGACGTAGCTTTCACTCGCCCCCGCCGGCACTGCCAGCAGCAATGCGACAAGCATAAGTAAATAGTTGCGCATCAGCCACGCCGCCTGATTCTAAAGCCGGCGTTGCGCAAGCGTGACTGGGCGCGCCGCAGATCGGCCTTGCCGTTGTATAGCAGCATAACGCGAAACCTGCCCGCCTCTTCACGAAACCACTCCAGCCGCAGCGCCGGTTCTGCCGACTGCAGCTGATCGACAAAAGCCTGGGCACGGTACGGCGCACCAAAAGTAATCAGCGCCATTTTGGCCTCCACGTCGTAATCGGCACCGGCTGCGGGCGGCAGCGCGGACGGCCCCCTGCCCAGCACGTAATCAAGGTGACGGTGTATATAAGCGCTGTACCAGGCAGCGCCATCCGGGATGCGTTGCCCGGCGTTTATGCGGTGCGGTCCATAGTTGTACGCCGCCAGTGCAAGATGAATGTTGCCGTCATAGCGATTAAGCATCTCGCGCAGGTAACGTGCACCGGCATCAATGTTGGTGCACGGTTCATACAGCTTTGAAAGCTGGTGAATACCAAGGTGACGAGCGGTTGTTGGCCAGAGTATCTGCATCAGCCCGTGCGCGTTGGCATGAGAACGGGCGCGCACGTTGAAATCGCTCTCGCCACGCGCCACTGCAAGCAACAGATTGAATGGCACATCGTGCGCGATGGCCGCGCTGCGAAAACAGGTCTCGTGCGGAAACTTCAGCGCTGGCGCTGCCTGCGTATCGTTACTGGCATAGTCGTGCCACGCCTGCTGGCTCGCCACCGCTATCTTGAACGGCAACAGCAGCAGCACAGCCAGTACCGGCCAACGCGTCACCGGCTGCCCCCGGTAATAGTCAGACCGGTGGCCTCTTCGATTGCGGCAACGTGTGCCAGCCGTTGCTCTTCCGATGCATAGCCAACGGCAACCCGGTACCGCGCCCGATCAGTGCGAATGACGCGATAATCCAGGCCGGTTATGCGTTCCAGCCGGCGCGCAAAAGCATTGGCCGACAGTTCGCTGTGAAACGGATCCCAAACGGGAAACCATTCGATGTCGCTGGCGATCGCCGGATTTCCCGGCGCGGTCGTTACCGGAACATCCGTCTGTCCCGCCGATGCTGCAGGTTCTGCTTCCGCCAGTTCCGATGGCGCGGCTGGCGCAGGATCAACTGCAGACGGCGCCGGCGGTCCGGCCTGTTCGGTGCTGTCACGCGCAACCTGCAACCACTCCTCTACCAGCGCGACTTCATCCGCGACTTCTTCAGATGGCATCTCCTCAGGACCCGGCGCGTCTGCCAGCGCTTTGGCGGCTGCCAGAGGTGCCGGGCCAGGCTGACCGTCAGGCGGTGTGGGCACGACGGCACCGGCCAAAGCCGCGCCGTCACGGTCGTGCGGCGACGCAAGCGGCACCGGCTGACCAAGCATATATACGAGCATGGCGAATACCGCCGCGCTACCCAGAAAAAATCCCAGAGTTCTGTTCATGGTTTTGCTCCATTACTCAGCTGTCCGGCAAAAGCGGCAGGCTGGTGATAAACCCGGACGCTGCGCCAGGCGACGTCATCGCCAGAATCGCCGACTGCCTCGTCGAGACTGGCGAGCCAGCCTGGCTGTGCCCGGTATCCGGACGCGTCATCACAAGCGTCAGGAAGATGCGACAGGACACGCTGCAGCCGTGCAGCCGCACGTGCCGTTGCGGCGGCGAGCACATAAAAGCTCTCACTGCCGCCGGGGCCGTCGTGTCGCAACATGGTCGCGCCGTCAGTGCAGGACGACGGCTGCATACGCACGAGACGTGAATCGTACTGGTGGCGGACAACAAATACGGTTGCCCCCGGGCGGGCGGAAAATTGCAGCCCGTAACAGTCGCCCGGGTCGGTTTCCGGTTGATCACCCAGGTCCTCAGCTTCCTGCGGCGTCAGCGTGGCGCAGCTGTCGGCGGCTGCAGCATGCACTCGCAAGTCCGATAACAACGTTACGGCGCGTGGCGCGATCGGTGCCGGCGCGTCTGCACGCACAGTCGGCTTGCGCGCATGGCCGGCGGTCGAACGCAACAACGGCCGCGTTGCATAGGCGCTCGATGTTACCGAGCCAGGATCAGCGTTATCCGCAGTGTTTAGAATCGCCCACACCTGGTACAGGTTGTTATCTACCTTGTGCACCCGGGTGGTCAGCTGCAGCTGTCCGGCCGCGGCGACCGGAATCTGGTGACTACCGGCAAGGTTGCCGGCGATCAACGCCGCCGCGGTTCCGCCAACGGGTTGCACGGCAAGTTCGTCGTCGCCGCTGCGCTTCAACTGGCAGGCAAGCTCGCCGGCCAGGTGTGCCGCCAGCAGGTCCGACTGGTCAGCTGTATAAGGTGCGATACGCAGGCCACGGGCAGTGGCAGCAGTCTCCGTTCGGCGCACTGCTGCGCGTTGCGCGGCGCTAAGCTCGCCCCGCCACTGGTAACTGAAGCCGCTGACCCAGCGTTGCTCGACAATGTCGTAAATTCGTATCTGCACATTGCCGTTGCGCCCGCTGACGGCGGCGGCCTCTATCGCAACAAAGTAACCGTCACGCGACCGGCTTGCGCAATCCTCGGGGCCCTCGGCCATCGCGATGCGCAGACCCTGGTTTTGCATCAGTGCGGCATGAAGTGCATTACGAGTAGCAACGCTGAGGCCATCCGGCTGCGCCGCGACATCGGATCCGTCCAGAACTGCAATGCGGACGGTTTCACCTTTAAAACGCGGGTGTTCGCTCAGCGTTTGCGACAGCTGTGGAACAGCCTCATCGGCCAGCCAGCCGTCGAGACTGCGGTCAGGAAATCGGGCCCAGCTGTTTGCCATGGCTGTGGCCGCCAGCAGGCTGGAAAAAAGCAGTACCAGCCCACGCATCAGCTGCTTCCCGCCAGTGCCAGCGCACCTTCAGCCGTGATTACCAGGCTGCCCTGGAAATTCGTCTGCACGAAGCGACGCAGCTGCAGGGTCGTTGCTGCCGGCAGGGTAACGCCCCAGGTCATGTCCCGTGCGGCGTGACCGTGCTGTGCCTGGAAGCTGCCCCTGACCTCTGACGGCACGGTGTCGTAGACCATCTGGTGATACTGCGCCGGGGCCGCCGCGGATTCGAAACGCACGACACCACCGGTCACCGCCATCTGGTAAAACGCCGCATCTTCAATAGCAAACAGACTGACAAGGCCACGCTCCACCAGGCTGCGCAGCACGGTGTCCGACTCGAATTGCAATGACAGGCCCTGGCGCGCTGGTGCCGCTGTTGCCGCAGGAACCGCCGGTGGCGCTTCGCTTCGCGACGCTGCCGGCTGACTGACTGGCTGCGGTACCGGCAATGGCCTGGCCGCGACCAATCTCGCCGTCTCACGCTGCACTGGTGGGGCCGGCTCAACGACACGTGTTACAGGCGCAGGGGCTGCAGTTTTAGTCTCTCGTACGGGTTCGGGTGCTTTGACAACGCGTGGCAACGGTTGCTTCACGCGGACTACAGGTTCGGGCAGACGTTGCTCGGGGGCCTGGCTGGCCGGAACTGGTTCCGGGCTGAGCGGCATGCTTTGCACGATGGCAAAAATTGCGACCAGGCAAAACGCCAGTATGGCCATGAATCGCATGACATCGGTCTGCAGCTCGGAATTTTCCAGATCCGCCGTAGCCGCGTATGACATCTGCCAGGGCATCATGCTTCCGGTTTCTCTGTCAGGTCTTCGAGGTGACGGTTCATGGCATCGAGACTGTCGCGTATTGCCTGCGCATCCTCACGACCGTGGCGGGTATAGCTACGCTTGAGTTCTGCGCCAATGGTGATCGTCTTGATCACCCGCATCAGGTACCCGCCCATGCCGCCGACTATCGTCGTCGACAGCGCCACCAGGATGCCGCCATCGACCATGCGTTCCAGCAGCGCAAAGGCGCCCGCCTGCAGCGTCGCCTGCGGGTCACCGAGCGCATGCAGCAATGCATTGCGCATGCCGATCGCAGTCCAGATAACGCCAACGCCAAAGAACAGGCTGGTCCAGATATCGGCCATGTGGTCCATCTGCGCGATACGGTCGGGTGAGTCGTGACGCAAGACGCGGCGACGCAGCTCAGCGAGAGTCTGCATGAACAACACCAGGATAATGACGAACAACGGCAGCGCCAGGCCGAGGTTTTCGTCCAGCCAGCTGAACCACGCCGGCGGGTGCATGCCGGACAGTCCCCGCAGCTCGACCAGGTCGCTGCGTGCCGTGACATACAGCAGCATCAACCCGCCGAGCGCGGCACTGGCGGCGCCGCTGGCAACGCCGCTCAGGAACCGGTTGTCACGTCCCGCCGGCATCGCTCAGTTGGCGGCGCAGGCGGTGCAGGTTGCGGCCAGCACCAGCTCGGTTTCTTTCAGCAGCTGGTCAGCACGGTAGTAGCTGTCGCGGTCGAGCGCGACGCGCAACAGGCCCTGCTCCTTGTCGCTGAGCTCCTCTTCCATTCGCGTCAGCACTTCAGCCTGCCGCGGACAGGTATAGGAGCAGTTGTTGTAGTCGCCGGCCAGCGACATGAACTTCACGTTGAAATAGCGGTTGTAATAAGCCTGCGCCTGGCGCTGGCTGAGCAACCCGGAATCGGTGGACCATTCCAGAAATTCGCTGAAGGTCTGCTTGTGACGAGGTTTCGGGTCACCCTCCGCCACCGTAAGCAGCCGGTCGAAATACGCGTCGTAAAGCGCTTCACAGCCGTTGGTGAGCTGCGCCTTGCTGACTTCGATTGCTACACGCAGGTTCTTCCCATCCGGCAGCGAACAATCCGGCTGCGGTGTCGTTGCACAGCCGGTTGCCAGTAGCAGCAACGCGGCGGGCAGGATTGCGATTTTTAATAACTTCATGGTCATCTCCATTACATCTCGAGCGGACTGCTGTAGGCCTGCTGCACATCGCCCGGGGGTGGTCCTGCAATTGGCGCTGCTGCCTCAAAATCGCCGAACAGGATGGATTTGACGCCCGCGACAACTTCCTGCATCTCGGGCGTGATAACGCCAAAGGACTGGTTGAGTTGTTCGAGCAGTGTTGCCCGGCTGATTTCTTCCTGTGTGCGGGCGATCAACACCGCGGCTTCATCCATGTCGAGGTAGATGTCGGCCGCCACCACGGTCAGCGACTGCTCGGCTCCGGCGCCGCCACCGCTGGCGACCAGGCTGTAGTACTGACGAAAACGTTCACTCAGACGCAGCCCGGAACGACCGCGCATCGCCGGCTGCGCTTTCGCCGCTGCGGCTGGCGTTTTGCCCAGCAGGTTTTCCTGCAGGTCCCAGGGCGTCATCTTCTTGCCCACTTCGGTGCGCAGCCGCTTTTCCAGGCTGTTGCGGGTGCTCATCACCGCGCGCTCCATGTCCGGCAGCCCTTCGCTCATGACATTGAGCATCTCCAGGTAGGTTGCACCCAGCTGTCTGGCAATCTGGTCACAGCCCGGGTCGCCTTCGGCACCGTCGCACTTTGCTTCTACAAACAGCTGCTGTTGCTGATCGAGCTTGGCGATGATGCTGTTCAGCCCGCTCTCCATTTCTTCGGCAACCTGCCCGGTATGGCGGATGTCTTCGAGCACGGTGGTCGGGAACAGTCGAATGGTGGGGCCTGTAGCAGCCGTCGTCGCCGCAGATACCATTACCGGAGCCAGTAAAAACAGGCTCGCAAACAGCAGACTGACGGGGCGGCGGCGAAAGGACGATTGCTTCGTCATGGAATTTCTCCTTCCGGCGGATTTTGTCGGGGCGTGCAAAAGCAGTGCACCGACGATGCCTTCGAAGGTATGTCGCAATCGCTGAACCAAACCTGAATGTTGGTTAAGTTAACGCCGTGGCCAGGCTGAACACACCTCTGAATGACATCAATAAAGGCACTTAAGGTGCTGTTTAAGTAAGGTATTAAGTGGCGGCTGCCCGGCTGCAGGACGGACCGCCAGGGGCCCGTCGCGCCGTTCGCAGGCGCACGGCAGATTTATCCCGGTGTGGTGTCGCTACGCGTTGGCGAGTTCGCGTACGACGTCGACAAAAAAGTCGATGTCGGCCGGGCGCGTGCGCCAGTTGACGATAGCCGGACGTAAGGCGACGCGCCCTTCAAACAGTGTGGTGCCGGCAAGCGCCCTGCCGTCGGCAATGATTGCCTCACCAAGCTTCCGATTCAGCTCGTCGAGCTCGTCAGCGGTTTTTCCACCCGGATTGAATCGGAAGCACACTATGTTCAGCGGCACTTCCGCAAGCCGCTCCAGCTCCGGGGCAGCATCGACGCGATCGGCCAGCTGCTGTGCCAGGTCAAGATGAGTCTCGACCATTTCACGAACACCACGGCGGCCGTACGCGCGCAACGTTGCCCAGACCGACAGGGCCCGTGCCCGGCGCGAACTCTCCGGGCCGATCGCACCGATAGTCGGGCGTGGATCGTCAGACTTTGGCAGGTAGTCGGCACGATAGGTGAAAGCGCGTGCCAGCAGCTGCGCATCCCGCACAAAGGAGAACCCGCAGTCGTACGGCACGTTGAGCCATTTGTGCCCGTCGACCGTAACCGAGTCGGCCCGTTCGGCACCAGCGCACAGCTGTGCGGCACGGGGTGTCACCCGGGCAAACAGCCCGAACGCACCATCGACATGCAGCCAGGCATTGTGCTTTTCAGCCAGGTCGGCCATGGCTTCGATCGGGTCGAAATCGCCCATGTTCACTTCGCCGGCATTGGCGATGATGATCGCGGGCTTTCCGCGTAATCCCAGAAGCGCGCTTTCCAGCGCCGCCGCATCGAGACGACCGGCCGGGTCGCGCGCAAAAGTGCGTATGGCACTGCGGCCAATGCCAAGCATGGAAGCTACCTTCAGCGAACTGGCGTGAACGTAGCCACTGCTGAATACCGGCACCCGGGGCATACCATGCATCCCCTCCTCTGATACGTCGACGTCGTGCTGCTCACCCCACCACTGCCGTGCGGCAGCCATGCCGACATAGTTCGCCATGGTGGCCCCGGTGGTCATGATGCCGGTATGTGCGCGTGGCAGGTCGAACAAGTCCTTCAACCAGTCCAATGCGAGCAGTTCCAACTGCACGCCAAGCGGCGATGACACCCAGGTGTAGGCAATCTGGTCCAACGCGCTTGCAAGCCAGTCGGCACCGAGCGCCGCCGGTGTTGCTCCACCGGTGACAAAATGGAAATAACGCGGCCCCGAGGTTGCGGCCGCTGCATCGGGAGCTTCGGCGATCAGCTCTGACAGCGCCGCAATGGCCCCGTCACCGGTTTCGGGCAGTGCGCGCAGGAAGGTGGCTGTCGCCGCATCGGCACGCTGGCTGATAACCGGCCGCTCGTCGACGCCGGCTATGTATTCCTTTGCGGCGTCACTGACTCTCTTTATTACTTCAGCGAGTTCGCTTCGCAGCGGGTTGCTGTTGCTCATTGTTCCCTGATCTCCGCCCGCGAACCACCACTGTGCTGCAGCAACTCTGCAGCAGTTGTGGCGAATACATCAAATGCGCCGCCAGCTGCCGCCCATATCCTGTCGAACCCGAACAGGTCCTCATCCACAAATGTCCTGATCGGCCGGGCGTGGGCAAACGGCGGGATGCCACCGATCGCATAGCCCGTTTGGCGGCGAACAAAATCGGCATCTGCTTTTTCAATGCCCTCGCCGGCCAAGGCTGCGAGTCTGGCCACGTCGACGCGATTGCTGCCGCTGGCAATCACCAGCACCGGCAGATCGCTGTCCGCCAGCCTGAACACGATCGACTTGGCGATTTCGGCAATCGAGCAACCCACTGCAGCCGCGGCCTCACCAGCCGTTCGTGTCGACGCCGGCAGTCGCTGTGTGGGTGTTGCAATGCCGCGCTGCGCCAGGGCTGCGGCAAACCGCGCCGTGCCGGTGTCTGCTGTTGCTGCCATAGCCGGCAGTATAGCCGCCAACGCCTGCCGGCAAAGGCAGAACAACGCTTTGCAAATGCTGACACCGCGATGGTTGCCGCCGCCAAGTCATTTCCGGTACGGTTGCGGCTTCCTCCAGACCGGGACCGCCCATGATCCGCTTTGCACTGATCGTCTTTGTCGCTTTGTCGGCAGCTGCCTGCGCCAGGCCACCTGCAACCGCCCCGGCTGAAACCAGTGTCGAACCGGTTTCAGACCAGGACAAAACCCTGTATGCGCTTGGCATTGCCATTGCCGACAGCCTGGAGCAATACAACCTCAGCGAAACCGAACTGGAAATGGTTCAGGCCGGCCTGGCTGACCGGCTTGGCGGTGGGGAGACTGCTGTCGACCTGGGTGATTACCATGCAAAGATCAGCGCCCTGGCTCGCGACCGTGCCGCGACGGTTGCACAAAAAGAGAAGGACGCCTCGGCAGCGTTTGTCGAGCAGATGGCCGCACAGCCGGGTGCACAAAAATTTGATTCCGGGCTTGTTGTAATTGAAATGCAGCCGGGTGATGGACCAAGCCCGAAGGCCGAGGACACGGTGCAGGTTCATTACCATGGCATGCTTCGCGACGGTACCGTATTCGACAGTTCGGTCGAGCGCGGCTCGCCGGCAACGTTTCCGCTGACACGCGTTATCTCCTGCTGGACCGAGGGTGTGCAGAAGATCAAGGTCGGCGGCAAGGCAAAACTCGTATGCCCGTCTGACATCGCCTATGGCGATCGCGGCTCGCCCCCACGCATCCCGCCCGGCGCGGCGCTGGTGTTTGAGGTCGAGCTGCTCGAAATTCAGTAAGTCAAACAAGAGGACTGAAAAATGGGGATTATTTCCTGGATACTCATGGGTCTCATCGCTGGCGCGCTGGGCAAGTTCATCATGCCGGGCGACGATCCGGGCGGCATTTTCGTCACCATACTGATTGGTATTGCCGGCGCATTCGTTGGTGGCTTTATTGCATCCGCACTCGGCTTTGGTTCGGTCACAGGCTTTGATATCCGCAGCCTGCTGATTGCCATCGGTGGCGCAGTGCTGTTGCTGTTCGGCTACCGTCAGCTGAAAAAAGGCAAGTCGTAATACTCGCGCGGTTCGGGTGGAATATATTCCGCCGGACCTCGCCGATTCAGGCATCGCGCGCTCACCGGCGTCCGCCGGTGAGCGGCGTAGCAGTATCGCGTGGCGTTACACGGGACAGGGCCGATGAGCGAAAACCCGCTATTAGAACTGAAGGCGCTTGGCCAGAGCATCTGGCTGGACTATATCGAACGGGATCTGCTGGGCGGTGGCGGACTGGCGCGGCTGATCGAAGATGACGGCATCGCCGGTGTCACCTCCAACCCAAGTATCTTCCATCAGGCGATCACCAGCACCGGGCAATACGACAAGGAAATCTCGACGCTGGCAGACAGCGGCGCCGTTGCGACGACGATCTACAACGAACTGGTTATCAGCGACATCCGCCAGGCGGCCGATATCCTGCATCCGGTCTACACCACCACGGCTGGACAGGACGGATATGTCAGCCTGGAAGTCTCGCCACACCTGGCCAATGAAACCGATGCCAGCCTCGAACAGGCAAGGAGCCTGTGGCAACAGGTTGACCGGCAGAACCTGATGATCAAGATCCCCGGCACGCCCGAGGGCTTGCCGGCTATCGAGCAGCTGGTTTACGAAGGCATAAACGTCAACGTGACCTTGTTGTTCAGCGTAACGCGCTACGCTGAAGTCGCGCGCGCCTACCTCCGCGGACTGCAGCGCAGACTCGACGCCGGGCTGCCGCTGGACAGCGTTGCGTCGGTCGCCAGCTTTTTCCTGAGTCGCATCGATTCGGCAATCGACAAACAACTGCCGCAGGACCATGAGTTACGCGGTTCGATTGCCATCGCCAGCGCCCGCAGTGCTTACATTACCTATCAGAAAATCTGTGCCAGCGATGAATGGCACACGCTTGCGGCCGCAGGCGCCCGCCCTCAGCGCCTGCTGTGGGCAAGCACCAGCACAAAGAATCCGGCTTACAGCGATACTTTGTATGTCGATGAACTGATCGGTCCGGAAACCGTCAACACGGTGCCACCAAAAACACTCGACGCCTATCGTGATCACGGCAAGCCTGCGGTGCGCGTAACCGACGGCGCCACGCAGGCGCTACAGGCAATTGCAGCTTTACCGGATCATGGCATCGACCTGGAGACCGTAACGACGATGCTCGAGAGTGATGGCGTCAACAAGTTCATCGCTTCATTCGACTCACTCATGCAGGCGCTTGAAAGCGAGCGCGTGCGGCTCAAGTCAGCATGATTGACCGCCAGGTTATCGATATTCTCGCCTGCCCGGCCAGTCACCGACCGCTGCGGCCGCTTCCGGCTGCGCGCCTGCACCGCCTCAACGAGCTGATAAAGTCCGGCCAGGCAACCTATCTTGGTGGTGAGAAAATCACCGAACCACTGGATGCCGCCCTGGTGACTGACAATGATGCGGTGATTTACCGGATCGATGACGACATCCCGGTGCTGCTGGTAGAATGCGGGATCTCCGGCCGCCTGGCCATCGACCCATAGCTGCCGCACTGCAATAAGCCGATGGCCCGGCCTCCGGTAGAATGGGCACGCAAATCCGACAAATCCTGGGGGAAAAGATGGAAATCCGCAGATGGCCGATCGAGGCGCTCCGCATCTATACGGGAATTTTTTTCGCGTATCACGGATTCGGTAAGCTGACCCGCGAAACCGGGTTCAATATCACCGGCTTCCTCGAAGCGATGAAAGACAAGAGCTTCGGTTTTTATCAACCCCTGATCGAATCGGTTTTTCTGCCGAACGCGGGATTGTTCTCCGGCCTGGTCGCCTGGGGCGAGCTGCTCGTGGGCGTCGCTCTGGTGCTGGGCGTCGCGGTGCGTTACGCATCGATTGCCGGTGCATTCATGCTCGCCAATTTCTGGTTTGCCAAGGGCCAGAGTATTTTTGACGGCCAGAACCACGATGCTATCTGGGTAGCTATATTCCTGGTGCTGGCGCTTGTTCCCGCCGGAAAGTTCCTGGGACTGGACCAGAAGCTGGCCGACAGGTTCTCTTTCCTGCGCTGAACGCGACGCCGGCGCGGCGCGTTTACTGGCAATCGTTTGGCGTACCGCCGGGCCCCGGGACACTGAGGAACTGGCTGCGCAACAGGGCGAGGTCCGGCAATTCGACAACCCCGTTGTCGTCGAAATCGGCATCCGGGTTCCACGCGGGCGATGCAGGTGTCGTAAGGAACACCGTGCGCATGACAGCAAGATCCTGGAGGTCAACCAGGCAGTTGCCCGACCCGTCGATGTCGGCATCGCAGGCATTGCCGATCCCATCAGTGTCGGTGTCGGCCTGGCTTGGGTTGGCCCTCTCCGGGCAGTTGTCTGCCCCATCCAGCACGCCGTCCGAATCGGTATCGCCGGGCGTTGGGCAATCAAACCCGGTGCTGCCCAGCAGATAGATGTCATCGATCGCCCACCACCAGTCAAACGGCCCGCCGACGTAACGAAACCTGAGTTCCAGGTCCGCGCCCGCCCACTGTGTAATGTCGATTACAACCGTGCCGCTCTCGTCAGCACCAGCATAGCCGGCAACATTAAGCCAGCCGCCCAGGGTGGCGGTGGAACGCACATCCACCGACGCCGATTCAATACCGCCCTGTGAATACCAGTTGAAATCATGAGTGAACTGCAGCACGACGCGCTGATAGCCGCTTGCATCGATGACCGGCGTCCGTAACTCTTCATCCATCAGGCCGTCGTGCAGGTCTGAATCGACGATCGCGAATGGCGGCACGAACGGTAAAGACCGGCTGCCGGGATTATCCACAGACCAGGTTTGCGCCGGCCCGGATCCCGTACCCTGGTCTACCACGCTCCAGTCAGCCGGGATGCCGCTGTCGAAATCCTCGAACAACAGGGTGTCGAAGTTTTCTGTGCCTACATTCACAGCGACCTGCAGTTCACCGGGAAACTGCCCCTGATCGCTCGCCAGCGGATTCATCTCGATCGAGATCAGATCACCACACTGTGCCGCGTTATCAATACTGAAATTTACCGTGGGGCCGTCGGCCGTGGCACCGGCCGCAACGTTGCCGAAGACGGCAGTATTAGTGGAAAGGGTTACAGGCGCTTCATTGTCGGCTGCCAGCTCGATAGTCCCCTGAGCATTGGTAATCGCACCACTGCAATTTGCATTCAGCAACCGCGGTATGAATGACCAGGTCTCGCCGGCTTCAGGTACACCGTTGCCGTTACCGATCGTCTCGGTCAGCGGACCGGGCGCCGCCGGCAGCAGCTCGTCCTGCTCACTGCACAGGTATGGCGCGAGCAGCGGCTGCAGGTCGGTCATCAACATGCCACGGTTACGTTGCTCGGGTACCGCGCAGCCGCCGCAATGATGCAGGCCGACCAGGCGGTCGTCGGATTCACGAAAAATGGGCGAGCCGGAACTGCCACTTTCGGTATCTAGTGTATTCCAGTAACGCAGCACGGTGCCGTCGACATCAGTATCACTACCGTGAGTGATCTCATGCGGGCGACCATCCGGATGCTGCACGATGTACAAGGCTTCACCGTCAACCAGCGGCGTTGTGTCGGGCTGGATATAGCCAAATTCGGCCGTTGGCTCACCGATAACCGAAGCCAGGCTGAAATCCAGCTCGCCGGGAACGGCATCACAATCCACCAGCGGCTGGGATACCAGCAGCTCGTCACAGCGGAAACTGACCCAATCCTGGGTCAGCGGGGACCCGTCATTACAGCCGGTCCGATAGTGGCGGAAGATAAACTCAGTATTGGTGCATTGCGCCTGACTGGTCAGGCAGTGGTTGTTGGTGAGTATGTGGTTGGCTGGCGAAATATTTGAGCCCGAGCAGTAAATCGCCGTCTCGACGTTACCACCCACACTCATGACACCGACCGATGCCTGCACGTTCGCCCACTTCTCCGCATCGCCCTGGTAGCAAATAACGTCCTCGAAATCCGGCGCCCCGCACAGGCTGCGAGTGGTGCCGCTGTCAGCGGCGCGCATTACAGGATTACCGGCGATTACTTTATCGACGCTAAACGGGTCCTGCTTGTAGGCGCCGCGAAAAACCAGCTCAAGCACAGCGCTGTCTCCCGGAACCGACAATGTCCAGAACGACCCGCGCTCTTTTGGCCCGCGACTGGTAAAGGACTCGATGACCCGGCCCTTGTGCGTGCGTAGCACGAGGCGGTCAGCCATTTTCAGATTGACGTTAACCAGGTGAATCTTGATGAAAGAAGCGCCCGGCAACAGCACGGTTTGCGACCAGACGCGATCTTCACCCTGGCGGCGGGATGTTTTGAGGTCCGGCTGAATCGAATAGGGCTGCGCCGTGCCGACCACCTGGCTGTTGCCGCCGGCCAGCTGCTTGCCGCCAGCGGCCAGCCCGGTGTTGACCACCAGCAGCGCAGCCAGCAGGGTCAGGACCCGCCCGTATTTCAAACTGTAAGAGATATGAGACATAAGCTTATGTCTTGTATGGTTTTTTATTATAGATGTAAGGCATCAGGATAGGCGGCTCCGCGACCGGGGTCAATCGCCCTGCGCCAAGCGCCTGATTCGACGCCGTTATTCAATTCAATTCGGCCGGGCTGTGTCTATACTACCGCCCTTTATTCAAGCGGACCGAAACCCCGATGAAGAATTCTCTCATATTGATGCTATGCGTCGCGCTGGCCGGGCCGGCAGCGGCCGCCAGCGACGACTGGGTAGAACGCAGCAACGCCAATGCAGAGCTGCTGCTCGATGTCCTGGCCAGCTTTGCCCCCGAAGGCGCCGCGGCGCTGGGGGTGGACGGGCTCGACGAGCAGATCAGCGACCTGCGACCCGGTCTCTACGAGCGCACCCGGAAAGCCAACGCGGAAGTCCGGCGTAAACTGGAAGAACGTCTGAAAAAAGAACAGGACCCGCTGGTACGGCAGGACCTGGAAATCCTCATCAAGGCCGTTGACGACAACCAGCGCACCACCCGGCTGCAGCACGAAAACCTGCTGCCCTACTACAACGTCACACAGAACATTTTCCAGGGCCTGCGCGCCCTGATTGATCCGCAGGTACCGGCCGAACGCTATCCCGCGGCTGTCGCGCGACTGCGCAAGTACGCCGGTCTCGAACGCGGCTATGAACCGGTTACCGAACTGGCCAAAGACCGCACCGCTGAGCGCTTTGATATCGACGGACTGGTCGGACCATTCCGCGGCGAGGTGGAACAGGATCTTGAGCGTGCTGAAACTTTTATCACCGGCATGCGTGAGCTGCTCGCCAACAGCGGCATTGATGGCTGGAAGAAACCGTATGCCAGGCTTGAAAGCCAGCTGAACAAATACAACAAATGGGTGCGAACCGAAATCCTGCCGCGTGCCCGCGAAGACTTCCGCCTGCCGCCGGCACTCTATGAAGACGCGCTACGCAACTGGGGCGTGTACGACTCGCCACAGGACCTGATTCGCGCCGCAACACAGGGCTACATGGATATCCGCAACGAGATGGAGGCGCTGGCGCCTATCGTGGCCGAGAAAAAAGACTTCGAGCACAGCGACTACCGCGACGTAATCCGGCGACTCAAGCAGGAGCGCATTCCGGGCAACGAGTTGCTCGAGTTTTACTATGCCAGACTGCAGGATATCGAAGACTTTATCCGCGCCAATGACCTGATAACGTTGCCACAGCGCGATGCCGGCATACGCATTGCTTCGGCCGCCGAGACTGCAGCACAGCCATCGGCGCATCTTGATATCCCGCGTCTGATCGGCAACACCGGCGAGTATCCCGAGTTTGTATTGCCGCAGCTGCAGAAGGATGACGACGGTAACTGGATTGGCAGTGACGACAATTTCGCCGCTGGCACATGGACGCTTACCGCACACGAGGCACGCCCCGGCCACGAACTTCAGTTTTCAGCCATGATTGAAAACGGAGTTTCCATCGCGCGCGCCCTGTTTGCCTTCAATAGTGCCAACGTTGAGGGTTGGGCGCTGTATGCCGAAGCGATTGCCAAGCCCTACATGCCGGTCGAGGGTCAGCTGATCTCGCTGCAGTATCGACTGGCACGTGCGGCACGGATGTTTCTGGATCCGATGCTGAATCTTGGCCTGATATCACCGCAGGAAGCAAAACGGCTGTTGCTGGAAGACGTGGTGCTGGGTGAAAGCTGGGCGCAAAATGAAATAGAGCGCTACACCTACAGGATACCCGGCCAGGCAACCGCTTATTATTATGGCTATATGAACATGCAGTCGCTGCGCACCCGCACCGAGCTGGCTCTGCGCGACAAGTTCAGTGCCCGGGCGTTTCACGATTTCGTGCTGGCGCAAGGGCTGCTGCCGCCGGATCTGCTCGAGAAAGCAGTGATGGAAACGTTTGTTCCGCAGCAGCAGGAGCTGGCAGCGTCCCTGCGCTGACGGGCTTGCCTGTACCAAACACGACAAAATCAACAGGACGCAACAATGACGGACAAGAAGACATACCCGGTAGACACAGCATTTGCCGCTGCAGCGCATATTGATGCCGAGCGCTACGAAACCATGTATCGCCAGTCGGTGGACGATCCGGAAGAATTCTGGGCAGAACACGGCAAACGCATTGACTGGATAAAGCCATACAACAAAATCAGATCCGTCTCGTACGACCCGGCGAACGTGTCGATAAAGTGGTACTACGACGGCACCCTGAATGCCTGCGTCAACTGCGTTGACCGCCACCTGGAAAAACGGGGTGACCAGCCCGCCATTATCTGGGAGGGCGACGACCCGGCAGATGACGAGACAATCACCTATCGGCAGCTGCACGAAAAAGTATGCCGATTGGCAAACGCCATGAAAGATCTCGGTATCGGCAAAGGCGACAACGTAACGATCTATATGCCGATGATTCCCGAAGCCGCTGTCGCGATGCTGGCCTGTGCCCGTATCGGTGCGCCCCACTCCGTCGTGTTTGGCGGTTTTTCGCCTGACGCTCTCGCCGGGCGCATCGAAGACTGTGATTCGAAACTGGTGATTACTGCTGATGAAGGAATTCGCGGCGGCAAGAAGATCCCGCTGAAGAAAAACGTCGACCAGGCATTGGCCAACCCTGCGGTAACCACAGTGCAAAACGCCCTCGTCGTACGTCGAACGGGCGCTGACATCCACTGGGAGAGTGGCCGTGACGTCTGGTACCACGATGCTGTGGAATCGGCGGCGGCAGATTGCCCGGCCGAAGAGATGGGCGCGGAGGATCCGCTGTTCATCCTCTATACGTCAGGTTCGACCGGCAAGCCGAAGGGCGTCCTGCATACCACCGGTGGCTACATGGTGTATGCATCCATGACACACGAGTATGTATTTGACTACCAGGACGGCGACGTCTACTGGTGTACCGCCGACGTAGGCTGGGTCACCGGGCACAGCTATATCGTTTACGGTCCGCTGGCGAATGGTGCAATCACGCTGATGTTCGAGGGCGTGCCGAATTACCCTGATGCCTCGCGCTTCGGCCAGGTAGTGGACAAGCACAATGTAAAGCAGCTCTACACGGCGCCTACCGCGATTCGCGCCCTGATGCAGCTCGGTGAAGGCGTCATGGGCAACACCCGTCGCGACAGCCTCAAACTGCTTGGCAGCGTTGGCGAACCGATCAACCCCGAGGCGTGGGAGTGGTACTACCGCGTTATCGGTAACAGCAAGTGTCCGATTGTCGACACCTGGTGGCAGACCGAAACCGGCGGGATACTTATTACACCGCTGCCCGGCGCCATGCCGCTGAAGCCAGGCTCCGCTTCGAAACCGTTTTTCGGCATAAAGCCGGCCATCGTTGACGCAAAAGGCAACGAGCTGGAGGGTGCCGCCGAGGGCGTCCTGGCAATCACGGACAGCTGGCCAGGCCAGATGCGCACACTTTACGGCGATCACGAACGCTTCGTTGCAACCTATTTCAGTGACCTGCCGGGCAAGTATTTTGCCGGTGACGGCGCCAGCCGTGATGAAGACGGCTACTACTGGATTACCGGCCGGGTGGATGACGTGCTGAATGTCTCGGGACATCGCATGGGTACGGCCGAGCTGGAATCGGCACTCGTGGCGCACCCGGTCGTGGCAGAGGCTGCTGTGGTTGGATTTCCACACAAGATCAAAGGCCAGGGTATCTATGCCTACGTCACCGTGCAGCAAGGGGTTACCAGCAACGACGAGCTGGCCAATGAGCTGCGTCAGTGGGTACGCAAGGAAATCGGCCCGATCGCCAAGCCGGATGTGATCCAGTTTGCTCCGGGTCTGCCAAAGACACGCTCCGGAAAAATTATGCGGCGCATCCTGCGCAAGATCGCGGAGAACGACTATGGCGAGCTGGGTGACACTTCGACACTGGCTGATCCTTCAGTGGTCGAGGATCTCATCGCCAATCGCGTTTCCTGAACGACGAATCACCCTGGCAATGACGGCAGTGCTGTGGTCGTCCTGCACCGGGCCGGCCCCGTCCTGTGACGGCCTCGACCTGTTTGGCCAGGTTGGCTGCTACGCCGATCTTGCCGTTTCGCGTCATGATGTCGAAGCCTGTTCCGGCGCTGTCCACGACGGCGTGCGTAACCAGTGTTATGCGGTTGCCGCCGGGCGTCTCGACCAGCTCGATGCGTGTGATCGCATCGAACCACTCAGCCCGGAGCATATCGAGCTGCGCGATGTCTGTATCAGCGATATCGCGCTGCTCAGGAGAAATGCTGCGCTGTGCGGGCGACTGGACACGCGGACACTGCAGGACACCTGCTTGTTCAGGATTTATCAGATAACCGGCGAGACAGCGCTATGTGCTGACATTGCCGACAATGGGCTGCGCAACCTCTGTGACGATACACAAGTCATCATTAAGTAGTTTCGACTGAGTCGCCAGGCCGCCGGGCGGCGAATACACACCCGGTTTTTTTCCCAACGCGTGCGTGCCACAATCTGCCGATGCCTCGCGTACTGTGTGTTACTGATTTCAGCGACCGGGCCGAGGCCGCCTGCCTCGCCGGCCTGCCCGGTCAGGGCTTCGAAATCTCCGTTATGTGCCCGCGTCAGGCACCGTCCTGGCAGACCTTTGCCGCAGCCGGCCTGCATACGATTGACCTGCGTATAAAAGGCAATATCGATCGCCACGCCATCCAGGCAATACGCGAAGAACTGCAGCGTGTTAATTACGACATCGTCCACACGTTCAACAACCGTGCCATTACCAACGCATTGCTGGCCACTCGTAACATTGACATACGCATCGTTGCGTATCGGGGCATCGTGGGGAATGTCAGTTTTCTCGACCCCATGTCGTGGCTGCGTTACCTGCATCCGCGGGTTGACCGGATCGTGTGCGTTGCCAATGCAGTGCGCGACTATTTCCTGGACATGGGCTTACCCGGCCTGCGCGTAGACCGGCAAAAACCGGTGACAATATACAAGGGCCACGACCTGGACTGGTACCGGGATGAGCCCGCTGACCTCGCCCTCCTCGGCATTCCCGCCAGCGCTTTCGTCATTTGCTGCGTGGCAAATGACCGACCGCGCAAGGGGCTGCCGGTACTGATTGATGCGTTGGACCAGCTGCCGGCTGCAGTTGACACCTGGTTGCTGCTGGTCGGGAAAATGGACAGCCCTCGCCTGCAGAAAAAAATTGCCGCCAGCCCGCGGCGTAACCGCATTGTCATGGCCGGCTATCGCGAAGATGCACCAACGCTGGCGGCTGCCAGCGACTGCCTGGTTTTGCCGGCGCTGCGTCGTGAGGGTCTACCAAAGGTAGTTATCGAAGCCATGGCCTACGCCACCGTTCCAATCGTTACTGATTCCGGCGGCAGCCCCGAGCTGGTGGTTGATGGCGAAAGCGGCCTTGTCGTGCCACCCGGGGAAGCGGCCGCTATTGCTGCAGCGATAGAAAAGCTGCACGACGATACTGATCTTTGCCGCACTATGGGCAAGGCGGCACAGGCACGCATCCGCAAAAGCTTTCGCGTCGAAGACACCATTATGCAAACAGCTGCGCTGTACCGCGAACTGCTTGCCTGACGCAGCTCCGTATCCGGTAAGTCCATGCGTGCCGACATGACGCTTTTCATAATGGTTCATATGCGCAAATCGTGATGCAATTAACTGCAATACATCGCGCATTCGTGTTGAATACGCATCAAGGTGTTCCCGTCCAACAGCGGACTCCTTAATCTCGGTACCTGAAACAGGGCAAACTCATCGCAAGGTGAGGACGCAAAGCCACCGGTCCGTAACAACGGACAGCGGAGCTGCCAGGTTACAGTGTCGAAGACCTCATTCCGGTCGACGGCCGACTCCGGTGCAGAGATTGACCTGGATCAGCGCTTGTTTGCGCTGACCCACAGGTTGCCCTGCGCCGGACGGAAGCGTCGAAACATGCTCGCGAGAGCACGATATGGAAGTCAAGACAGGAATTCGACATGTACAAAGGAACTATTTCAGCGCTCGTTCTGGGCGCTCTACTTGGCCTGAGCGGCTGCGGCAGCTCAGGTTCCGGAGACGCAACGCAGCAGCAGGTCTCGCAGGATCCGCTGCCGCCACAGAGCAGCGGTGAATCGCTGGTTTTGTCCGGGCAGGTTACTGACATGCCCATCCCCAACGCGACTGTCATCGTCACGGTCGATGGACAGGCTTTCCAGGCCGCGCTGCCAACTGATGCCAATGGCAACTACGAGGTGGAGATCTTTTCCGATAACCCGGATGCGCTGGTGCTGATGGAGGCCTTCGATCCGAATGGCACCGTGCGATTCACGGCACTGCTGGACGATTTTTCCGGCTTCCAGGCCGAAGCCGATGAGACTGGCCGTGTCGCTGACAAGGACATCACCAATGTCACTACCGCGCACTACATCCTGGCAACACGTGCCACGTCAGACCAGTCAATCGACGACGCCGATGAGCTGACCGACAGCTCGGCGCTGGTAAGTGCCGGCGCGGCGCTGGAGTTATCGGCAGCTATCAAGCTGGTGGTCGAAAGTATTGCCGGCGTTACGTTGCCGCCTGAGTTCGACGATACGCAGGACCTGGCCGAGGCCATTGTCGATGGCAACAGCACATTCCTGGAGGACGTGGCAGCCGTAAATTCCACGGCTCTCGATACCGCCGTTGACCTGGTGCTCAACGATGGCAATGCCACGATCGCCTGGCAGGCGGAGCGTGTACCCGGCGTCTACCTGGCACGTGAAGGGCTGTCGATATACGCGTTTTTCGCCGACGGCACCGGACTGACCACCTCTTACGACCGCGATGGCGTAACTGGCCTGCAGTGGGCAGTCAACGACGCCGGCAAGCTGTTGGTCAGCTATATGAACAACAGCGCGGAAAATGACATCGTCACGCTGCTCAACCATACCGGCAACGTCCTCAGCATCATGGTCGAGGAGCGTGACGCTGACACGACCGTCAATGACGACCCGACCACGGTATTGTTCTTCCCGTTTGCCGATGGCTTCACCATCGAAAACGCACCGGGCAGCTACACCACAATGGGCGAGCCGGGTCACCTGAAGGTGCTCCTGCCCGACCACACCGGATACGACCTCGACCTGGTGACCGGCGCACAGAATGAACCGTTCTTCTGGGAAGTCAGCAGTGAAGGCGTCATGTGGATCACCGATGCCAGCGGTGAGCGCAACACCACTCAGGCGCGTGTACTTGGCGGTGCTGCTGACGGCGGCCTGCACCTGCTGGTCACAGAGCTGGGTCCGGACGGCCTGGTGTCCTATATGAATGTCATCACGGTACGTAAGGTCGACACGATTGCCAGTGCGCCATCTGACGTCGACGCGCCTGACCTGACCCTGGCCGGCAACTCGTATGCCTTCATCGACGGCACCGAGATCGACGTATTCCAGTTCCGTGCCGACGGCGAAGTGCGCCAGGTTGGCCAGCATGTCCGCGACGATGGTACCAGCGAGCTGGTTGACCGCCGCGGCGACTGGAACATGGTCGATGACCAGACCATTCGTATCTGGATGGATGACCAGGACGAAGCGGAAGACGCACGCGTTCTGGACGGACTGGGCCAGGATGAAATGCTGGTGCAGACGCCGGAAGACATCGCCGAAGGCACCGAGCGCCTGGTCACCCGGATCATACCGCTCGAGCTCGACAGCCTTGCCGGCGGGTACTACCTGCTGGATGAAAACGGCGCCATGCAGAACGAGTTCGTGGAAATCCGCACTGATTTCACCGGCTACCGCATGGTCGACGGTGTAATCCAGGACGAATTCGACTGGTCCGTGGATGAGCGCGGCAACATGGTCGTGACACCGCGTTCGGACAGCGCCCTCAATGCCCGCACCCTGACGCTGCGACTGCTTGCCGGTGGCGCACCTGGCACTACCATACGCGTGGTAATGGAGAACCGGGTCAACGGCATACTCACCGCCGATGACAGTGGGCGCGCCATGACCGTAGTGCAGCTGCTGCGCGAAGGTTGATCCTCCCCGTTTAGCCTGTTTTGGCCGCCTTCGGGCGGCCATTTTTTTTCCGCCAGTTGCCGTACAATCAGGAGCACACTCAGCGGAGACAACTGCCAATGGAAATTCGCGCGCTCGATGAAACCGATCTGCCACAGCTGGCGACACTTTTCGACCAATATCGCGTTTTCTATTGCCAGACCACAGACGTGGATGCTGCCCGCACCTTTCTGCAACAGCGCCTGAGCCGTGGCGATTCAGCCATCCTCGGTGCCATCGTGCATGACGTGCTGGTTGGTTTTGTCCAGCTTTATCCGTCATACACCTCGGTAGGCCTCGGCCGCATCTGGATTCTGAACGATCTTTATGTTTCGGCTGATGCACGCCAACGCGGTGTCGGCGCGGCGCTGATGGGTGCTGCACGGGAATACGCCGAAATCACCGGCGCGCGCGCGCTTGAACTGGCCACCGCCACTGACAACAGTGCGGCGCAGGCGCTGTACGAGAAGCTCGGATGGCAACGCGACGACCAGTTCTACCATTACTCGCTGGATCTCGGCCGCTGAGCTGCCAGTGGCCGGGGCTGTTGCATCTGTCCCGCTGTCTGCTGTAACTGCCTGTCGGCCCTCCGGCATCACCTGGTGCCTGCGATGGCTTTTGCTGGCGGCGGTCTCGGTAGCATCGGCATGCAACGACCGCCCGGCCGGCACCGTAACGGCACCAACGCCCGCCGCTCTGGCCGCTCACAGCGATGAGTTTCGCCGCTCGATAATTACCGTACGTGACGGTGTCTGGGTGGCAGTGGGCTATGGCCTGGCCAACTCAATACTTGTTGAGGGCGATGACGGGCTCATTGTTATCGACACCATGGCCAGCCTCGACAGCGCCCGCGCTGTCGCGCGCGAGTTTCGGTTACTTTCACCAAAACCGTTAAAGGCAATAATCTATACACATAACCATGCCGACCACGTGTTTGGCGCACAGGCATTTATCGACGAGCTTGCCAGCCCCGGGACAGCGGTGCGGGTTCTCGCGCATGAGACCACCGAGGCCCTGGTTTATCGCGTTGTAAACGTGTTCCGACCGATTCTCACGGCGCGCTCGTTTCGCATGTTTGGCACGCATCTGAACGAAGCGGAACTGGTCAACGCCGGGATTGGCAAAGAGCTGGAAGTTACCGCCGACAGTGCCTTCGGATTTGTACCGCCGACAGAGACTTTTCGCGATTCACTGGAAACCGGGATTGCCGGAATTCGTTTCGAGCTGATTCACGCTCCGGGAGAAACTGACGACCAGCTGTTTGTCTGGCTGCCTGACCTGAAACTGCTGGCGCCCGGCGACAATATCTACAAGACGTTCCCGAACCTCTATACCATTCGTGGCACGCCGTACCGTTCGCTGCGCGACTGGTCTGCCAGCCTGGATCGCATGCGCGAACTCCCGGTCGAATACCTGGTGCCAAGCCATACCCGGCCGCTGCAGGGACAGGAAGAAATCAACGGCACGCTGACTGATTACCGCGACGCAATCAGTTTTGTCCGCGACCAGACGATACGCCGGATCAACCAGGGCATGACCCCGGAACAGATCGTCGCCACCGTACAGTTGCCACCACACCTGGCAACATCACCATGGCTGCAGGAGTTTTACGGCAAAGTGTCCTGGTCAGCTCGCTCTGTGATGGCGGGCAACCTGGGCTGGTTCGATGGCAATCCCGCTACGTTGCAGCCGCTCGCGCCGGCGCAGCGTGCGCAGAAAATCGCCATGCTGGCAGGCGGTGATGAGGCGCTGGAACAGGCGGCACACCAGGCGCTGGCCGATGGCGAAACACAGTGGGCACTGGAACTCAGCGACCTGCTGCT
>JABDJB010000089.1 GCA_013003425.1 Gammaproteobacteria bacterium
CCGGACGGGTTGCCTTCTGGCGTGGCGTCAAGGTGGCAGACTAGCTAGTCGCGTTCACGACGTTCCGCCACCACCTCGTATTCGACCTCGATTACCCCGTCACCCTGCCGACGGCGGAACTTCTCCATACGGCGGCGTTGTCGCCACAACGCAATCGCCAGTGCGACACTGCCGATGAATACGACGCCGGCCAGCAAAACCCAGGCCACCAGCCCGGCGAGGAACAGCCCGACAAGCACCAGCATGCCCGCTATAGCTGTGAGGACACGGGTAATCAGCGACGGGCCCCGGCCCGCCAGTCGGTATTGGTTCATCAGTTAACGATGGCGCCGCACGGGCGTGATTTCAACCAAAATTTATTACCAGTTTTTTCATGCGCTTAAACACTCTTTCTAAAGCTGCCGTCAGGAGCGGAGCAGCCGCGTAATGCCGGCAATCTTCATCTGGCAGGATTCCTGGTCCGTACTGTCTGCCACTGCCGTACGAAAGCTCGACCCGGCCAGCTGCAGATAGAGGTCGCCAAGGTTCTCGTGGGCACAAGTGTAACCGGGCGCAAGCCGGATGGCTTTCTCCAGCTCGGCACGCGCCTGGTCGAGCTCACCGCGCTCTGCCAGCAGCACCGCGAGATTGTTATGCACCTCCGGGACGCCGGCATGATCACGCGCCAGCCGGTCGAAAACGCCAATCGCCTCTTCCTTGCGGCCCAGGTCTGTCAGCAGGCAACCGCGTTCGAACTGCAGGTCAATTTTATCGGGATGTACTTTCAATTCTTCTTCCACGACCGACAGTGCCAGTTTTGGATCATGCTCAAGTCCGGCCGGGTCGACCATGGTGTCGGCCATGGAATCGTTCAGGCGAGCCGTTCCCTGCAGCCGCGTGGCGATTTCGCTGGGCAGGCTGACTACCAGCTCATGCCGGCCTATGCGGATATGATCGCCGGCACCGAGCCGTGCCTGATCCGAAACGCGCTCACCATTGAGGTATGTGCCATTAGTGCTGTTGATATCGGTCAGCCAGTAGCCGCGTTCATCGCGCACGATCAATGCGTGGTGCCGGCTGACATAGGGGCTGTCGATGGGAATCTCGTTCTCGGCATCGCGACCGATCAGCATGCGTTCCAGCTCCAGCGGGTAAATTCCCTGCACTTCACCATCCCGCGAAAGCGTCAGTGCAGGCGTAGCGCTTGCCTTGCTCAGCGAAACCACGCCGCCCTGCCCGGCTCCGGGCCATTCCAGGTCATGTGCCGCCGCGCGCACCTGGCCGGCGGAAACAAGACCCGAACGGGCCTGATTTGCGATGTCCAGGGCGCGATCGCAAAGCTCGTTGATCCTGGCCGGAATACCCCCCGACAGCTGGTGAATGACAGCATAGGCATCGCTGTGGAACACCTGGTCCGGGTCGTCCTGGCCTTCCATGCGCAGCCGGTGCCCGATGTAACCAGCGGTATCCTGGCGCCCCAGCGGTGGCAGGTGTGCAGTAAGAATTTTCCAGTCGGCCATTTCATTCCAGCCGATGGTGTAGACCAGTGTCTCCAGGCCCTGTTGCCCTGTCAGCGCGATACTGACGCGACGACGACGGCCTTTTTCCGGCCGCGACATAGCCTGCAATGTCTGGAACACTTCCTGCGACAGCTGGTGCGCGCTGGTTATCAGGAACAGCACTGGCCCGCGTCCGCCGGCAAGCACTGAGCGCACCGTAGTCAGGCCCGGCAACAACGGGCTGGCGCCCGGCTCATCCGGCGCCAGCCGCGTCAGCGTCTCGCGCAACAGCTGGTTCTCGGTCAGGCCAACAGCATCGAGCTGAATGACGTTGAGATCATCGGCCGCGTCATTGATAGCGGCGCTGGACAGCAACGTTTTGCCGCAGCCATCTTCGCCGACAATGGTTGCCAGGCAGCCGGGCATCCGCATGGCAAGTTGCAGGAAAGCCAGCGCACGGGCGTGCTGGTCAGTCAGGTACAGCAGCGCCGGATCGGGCACCGAACGGAAAGCGGCTGGCGACAGCTTGATCACGTCACCCCCAAAAGCGTGATGGCCGGAGAGTAGTTTAGATCATCTCCCCGGCCATACGCATCTTACTGGCAAATATTCGCTAGGCCGCTGGGCCCCGGTGCGGTCAGGAAGCTCTCACGCATCACAGACAGGTCACTCAGATCAACGGTGCCGTCACCGTTGAAATCACCGTCCGGATCGCTGGTGAGGAATACCAGCCGCAGTTCCGCAAGATCCCCAAGGTCAGTGCTGCAATCCTGGTTGAGATCCTGATCACAGACATTGCCAATGCCGTCACCGTCCGTATCACGCTGGTCGACGTTCGCCACCATGATGCAGTTGTCACTCACGTCCGCAATGGTGTCGCTGTCGAGATCGCCGGTGTCGCAGGCATCGCCAATTCCATCGTTATCCTGGTCCGCCTGATCGGTATTGGCAGTCAGCGGGCAGTTGTCAGCAGTATCGACGACCGTGTCGTTGTCGTCGTCGTTATCACAAACATC
>JABDJB010000090.1 GCA_013003425.1 Gammaproteobacteria bacterium
GCGGCGCCAGGGCCGAGCGGTATCCCCAACGCCTGTTCATCCGCGCGTTAGCGACAGCGCTGCCGCTTACTGTTGCAGCAGGTCCGCGGCCGGCGCCACCGGTGTGCGCAACGTGCGCAGGAACTCCAGCAGCTGGACTTTCTGGCCATCGTCAAGGCCGGCGAAACTGTCACGCGACGGCTGCGCTTCACCGCCGTGAGCCAGGATGGCGTCCGTCAGGGTCAGCGCACGTCCGTCGTGCAGGTATGGCGCGGTGTCGGCAACGCCCCACAGCCGGGCAGTGATGAACATGCGATCGAGCTCGCCGCCAAAACTCTCGGCCAGTTCGTCGCCCATGTCATGGCGCTTCAGGTCGGAAAACAGTGGGATGCTCAGGCCACGCCCATCCGTGCCAAACCCGGCCGGTGTCGCGCTGAGATCAACAGAGAAAAAAGTATTGGCGTTTGGCCGGGTGTGGTCTTCAGGAAAGGTGTAGCGCAGCACCCGCGTGCGGGTGCGGATTTCCGGCACATGGCAGCCGGCACAACCGATGTCTTCAAAAAGCACAGCGCCTGCCTGCGCCTGCCCCCCGGGGCGTTGCTGCAGCGGGCGCTCCAGATTGGTATTGAATATATGCAGGGCTGACAGCTGGCCGACCAGCACCTCGTCGGTGACGCCGTCACCATCCGCGTCGATGCCGCTGCCCACATCCTCGACTGCCTGCATGCCGAAGTGAAACGCCATTGCGCCGACATCAAACGCCCGCACCGTGGCAAACTCACCCTTGCGGCCGAACGGTTTGACCACAAGGTCATTATCGATGCCCGATACTGCGCGGTAGTCGAAACTCTGTGTGGCAGCGTCGTAAGTGAGGCTGCCGAAGTTGACCCCATGAGTGGTAAGCGGGATCGGCTTTCCCGGGTTGCGCCGGGCGAAGTACCTGCGCTTTTGCAGGTTGGCGGTCATTTCCTTGGCCAGCAACTCGATGCCGCCTGAGCCGAACAGGAAAGGCGGATTGATGAAGCGGCCGTCGAAAAAAGCGTACCCATAAAAATGCGAATCACTGACGTCTATTTCACGTGGCTGGAAGATCGCATTGTTGTTCGAGCTGCCGGCCCCGCCGACGGCAAAACGAAACGGCACTTCTGCGCTGCTGCCTACTGAGTGACACTCCTGGCAGCTCTGGGCGTCCAGGCCATTGACCCGCAGCAGCGTGCCGTTGTTCTGCAGCGTTGGGCGTCCGCCCGGGCTGGTCGGATCGGCCGGATCGGTCGGCCCGTCGCCATAACCGTCCAGCTTGTTGAACGGCGTCGCAAATACCTGCATGCCGGCGTGGCGGATTTCATCCAGCGTCATTGCCCCGGAAGCGATGTCATCTTGCATAAAGTCACGCGACAGAGCGGGCGCTTCCCCGGGTGGTATCTGCGTAAAGGCGTTTTCGCAGCCTAACGCAGCCAGCAGCACCAGCGCGAAGGTCCGGATTGTTTTCGGCATTGCATGACCCTTTACAGGCTCTTGTTACTGTCGCGCCAGTTTACCGGAACGAAGCGGCGCGCGAAAACGCTGAATGTGACGCTGGGTAAAGAGCCTGAATTTGCAGCGTTTGGACATAATGATGAAGCCGGGATTCAGCGCGATCGTATGTCCCGTTGCGGGTCAGGCGATGCATTGTTGTCATCGTCGGTCAGGATCCGCAGCGCCGGTGTATCGAGGTCATCGAACTGGCCGCTGCGCACCGCCCAGAAAAATGCGGCTATCGCTACCAGCAGCAGGATCAGCCCGACCGGGATCAATACGAAAATAATGCTCATGTTGCTGTCAGCGCCTGCGGTCGCGGAGTTATCGTGGCGTTGTCTTCGCCGTCGCGCGCCAGGCGCAGCGCGTTGAGGACTACGATCAGCGAGCTGGCCGACATGCCGATAGCTGCCATCCACGGTGCTACCAGCCCGGCCGCAGCCAGCGGCAGGGCAACGAGGTTGTAAACAATAGCCCAGGTGAGGTTCTGCCGGATAATCCGGCGAGTTTTGCGTGCGCGGTAAATACCACCGACGAGCCTGTCCAGTCCGCCGCCGAGCAGCACCAGGTCAGCGCTGGCCTGTGCCAGGCTGGAGCCCGAGCCCATGGCAATCGATACATCGGCGCCTGCCAGCACCGGCGCGTCGTTGATACCGTCACCCACCATTGCGATTGTCTTGCCGGCGGCGCGTCGCTGCTGCACCTGTGCCAGCTTGTCCCCCGGCAGCAGGGCGGCGTGATAGTCCTCGATGCCGAGCCTTGTCGCGACGCGCGATACCGGGCCGGCCGCATCGCCACTGAGGATTGCCGGTTGCAGCCCGGCACCGCGCAGCTGTGTAATCGCCGCGGCGGCTTCAGGGCGCAGCGCGTCTTCGAGTTCAAAGGCCGCCAGCAGCTGGTGACGCTTACCAAGCAGCACGCTCGTGACGCCCGGCGTGAGATCCGGAGCGGCTGTGACGCCAGCCAGTTCGATAACGAAATCTGTATTGCCGATGCGCCAGGTCTCGCCGCCGATCACGCCCTCGATGCCGCGTCCGGGATGCATGGTAACGTCCTCAGCAATGAGATCGTTGTCGTCAATCCGGAAAGCCGCGGCGACCGGGTGGGCCGATCCTGCCTCGAGCGCAGCAGCCAGCCGGCGGCAATAATCCTCGTCACTGTGGTCGGCCAGTAATCGCACGGCGACCAGTTTCAGCCTGCCACGGGTCAGCGTCCCGGTCTTGTCCAGCAATATGGTGTCAGCCTTCGCCAGCGTTTCTACCGCTGATCCGCGTGTTACCAGCAACCCGTTGCGGGCGAGGTAGCCCGTAGCTGCAGTAAGTGCTGCCGGTGTCGCCAGTGACAATGCACACGGGCAGGTCACGACCAGGACCGACAGCGTTACTGTCAGCGCGCGGCCAGGATCAATCGCCAGCCACGCCAGTGCAACCAGCACCGCAATCAGCAGTATCGTGGCCACAAACCACGCGGCCACGCGGTCGGCCATCTGCGCCATGCGGGGGCGCTGGCCCTGCGCCCGTTCGAGCAGACGCGCGATGCCGGATAACACCGTATCGGGCCCGACTTCCGTAACCTCGATGTGCAGCGGCCCGGTCAGGTTGATGCTGCCACCAATCACCGCGTCGCCGGGACGACGGGTGCGCGGCTGCGACTCGCCGGTCAGCAGCGCTTCGTCTGTCGCCGACGTACCCCAGGCAACAATGCCGTCGGCCGGCACCGTCTCGCCCGGGCGTACCAGCAGCCGGTCGCCTGGCTGCACCTGTGCCAGCGGTACCTGCTGACCGGTCCAGTTGTCGTCTGTGCCGGTCAGCCGTGTGGCCGCTGCCGGGATCGATTCTGACAGCGCCTCGCTGGTGGCCATCGTGCGATGTCGTGCCAGCATTTCGGCGAAGCGTCCGAAGGAGAGAAAGAAAGTGAACATCACCACCGAGTCAAAATACACTTCGCTGTGCAGGCTGCCGAAGAAGGTAATGTAAACGCTGGCGGCATAAGCCAGGCCGATGGCCAGCGCGACCGGTACATCCATACCGACGCGGCGGTGGCTGAGATCGGAAACGGCCGCGCGGAAAAAAGGCGCCGCTGAGTACAACACGATCGGGGTGGCAACCAGCAGGCTGAGCAGGCGGAAAAACTGCTGGTACTGCGTCGCCATACCGGCAAAAGCGCCAAAGTAGCCGGCCACTGCGTAGGTCATCACCTGCATCATCCCCAGGCCGGCGACGATCAGGCGTTTGAGAGCTGCGCGATATTCCTCTGTATGCAACGCGCTGCGCGTGTCCTGGCGCAGCGGATGCGGGGTGAATCCCAGGTCGGCGATTGTCTGCATCAGGCGGCCCAGACTGACGCTCGACGAATCCCAGCGCAGCGTTGCGTGACGGCTGGTCGGGTTGACGTGAATCTCGCGCACGCCGGTGACAGCGGTGAGGCCCTTTTCGATGCGCAGCCCGCACGAGGCACAGTGAATCCCGTCGACAACCAGCGTAGCCTCACGGTCACGCTCATCGACAGCGTGCACGAAGCTGCGCGCGATAGCGGGGCGGTCGAACGCTGCGAAGCGCTCTTCTACTTCACTGTGCGCGTTCATCAGGTGCCAGTTTCCACACCGGTGCCGGATACGACCAGCTGCCCTGCAGGGCCAGGTTGCTGCCGGCAGCTTCCAGCGTGACATCGTAAATACCCGGTTGCAGTGTGGCGACGGGTGCCTCGAACGAACGCTCATCGATACGTTGTGCCCGCATATTCTGCTGCTCGCCATTGCTGCGCGAATCGAGACTGACACGTAGCTCGTGTGGCCAGGCAGCGTCAGGTGGCGGCAGCCCGAGATCGAATACCAGGATGGTTTTGTCAGCCGAAAGCCCGACCGGAACCGCCATAAGGCCGGCGCCGTCGACACGATTGGGCGCTGCGGCTACGGCAATCCATACTGTTACCAGGCTTGCCACGATCGTGCTGCCGAGCAGCGCAATAATGAACCACGGCCAGAACTGCCGGTGCCACGGCTGCAGCGCGTCGTTCATTGTTGTGGCACCGGCGCCATGAAACGCGCCGGCTCCTCCACCGTCAGGCTACCGTCAGCGCTCGTTATACGAATCAGTATGTCGTGACCGCCGGAAGCGACGTTCGGCGGCACGCTGATACGCGCGGCGACGGCCTCGATGGCACCGGATGGCACGCTGATGCTGGCAGGTTCCGTCTCCACGTCCAGGCCGCTAATGCCGGAAACCTCCACTGTAAGCCGGTGCGGATTATTGTCCATGTTCATGATTCGCAGGCTGTAGACGTTCTCGATGTAGCCTGCATCGACGATGCGATACAACGAGTTTCGGTCGCGGATCACGTCGAGCCGCAGCGGCGTGCGCGACGCGATCGAAACCACAGTGAGCGTGAGTACTGCCAGCAGCAGGGCGGCATACACAAGAATGCGCGGCCGCAGCAAGTTTGAGTCTTTGCCGCTGACCGCGTTTTCGGTGGTATAGCGTACCAGGTTGCGCGGGTAGCCCATCGTGTCCATCACTTCGTTGCACACATCGACGCAGGCGGCACAGGCTATGCATTCATACTGTAATCCGTCGCGGATATCGATGCCGGTCGGGCAGACCTGTACGCATTTGTTGCAGCTGATGCAGTCGCCCAGGCCGGCCGCTTTCGCATCGCTGCCGCGGCGGCGGCCGCCGCGCGGTTCGCCACGGGTCTCGTCGTAGGCGATGATCAGCGTGTCGCGATCGAACATGGCTGACTGGAAGCGCGCGTAGGGACACATGTACTTGCATACCTGTTCGCGCATGAACCCGGCATTGCCATAGGTAGCGGCCGAATAAAACAGTATCCAGAAGGTCTCCCAGCCGCCCAGTGACAGGGTTGCCGTCTTTACCGCCAGCTGGTCGATCGGCGTGAAGTAGCCGACAAAAGTGAAACCGGTAAACAGCGAGAATGTGACCCATAGGAATTGCTTGGCCGCCTTGCGGCGAAACTTTGTAAGGCTCATCGGTGCCTTGTCCAGTTTCATGCGCTGGTGCCGTTTGCCCTCGGTCCAGCGTTCCATCCAGATATAGACCTCGGTCCAGACGGTTTGCGGGCAGGCGTAGCCGCACCAGACACGCCCGAACAGCGCCGTGAAGAAAAACAGCGACAGCGCTGCGGTAATCAGCAGTGCAGTGAGGTAAAACAAGTCCTGCGGCCACAGCGTGAGCCAGAAGACATGAAACTTGCGTGCGGGAAGATCGAACAGCACTGCCTGGCGCTCATCCCAGCGCAGCCACGGCACCAGGTAGTAAAGCCCGAGCAGCAGGAATACGGCCGCGGTACGCAGGCGCTGGAAGCGCCCGCTAACCTCACGCGGATGAATCTTCTGGCGCGCCTCGTACAGCGCGGTACTGTCGTTCACCTTTAGGGCGCCGCCTCGCGCGACAGTTGCAGAACATACGCTGCGACGATACGCGAGCGTTCTACGCCGAGCATTTCTTCGTGTGCCGGCATGCGGTTGTTTCGACCGTTGACGATACCGGTGCGGATACTGGCGGCGTCGCCGCCGTACAGCCAGATGCCGTCGGTCAGGTTTGGTGCGCCCAGCATCGTATTGCCTTTGCCGTCCATGCCGTGGCAGGCCGCGCAGACACCAAACATCGGTTTGCCCGCCGCAGCCGCAGCGGCATCGTGCGGCTGGCCGCTGAGACTGAGCACGTACTGCACGATGTTATCGATAGTCCCGTCGTCCAGCGATGCACCCATCGGTGGCATGATGCCGTTACGTCCATTGACGATGCTGGCCAGCACCGCGTCAGGATCATTGCCGTACAGCCAGTCGTCATCGGCCAGGTTGGGAAAAGTGGGTGCGCCGCGACCGTCCGAGCCGTGACAAACCGAGCAGTTGTTGACGTACAGTCGATGACCGATCTGCATTGCCTGCTCGTCACCGGTGAGTTCGTCGATGGAAAGCTCTGCGAGCCGGTCGTAGATACCGCTATAGCGATTACGCGCCTGCTTGAGCTCTGTTTCGTACTGATCCAGCTGCGTCCAGCCCAGCAAGCCCTTGTAGTTGCCCAGCGCCGGGTACAGGAACAGGTACGCCACGCCAAAGATTATGGTCAGGTAAAACAGCATCAGCCACCATAGCGGCAGAGGCTGGTTGTATTCCTGCAGGTCGCCGTCCCACACGTGGCCCATGGTCTCGTCCGCTTTCGGCTCGTCGGGCCGGCGCTTCGAGTGGCTTGAGGCCAGCCACCACATGGCGGCGACGTTGGCCAGCGTAAGAATGATGATGAACCAGCTCCAGCCGCTACTCATCGTTGTCGTCTCCCTTGCTGTCGTC
>JABDJB010000091.1 GCA_013003425.1 Gammaproteobacteria bacterium
GACGATGCGGCGCTGGCCTCGGCCAAGGCTTACGTGCTGGGACAATTCCCCCTGGCGTTTGAAACGGGCCCGCAGCTGGCACGGCAGATCGGCCAGCTGGAGTTTTTTAATCTGGATAATGCCTATATCAACGCCTATCCTCAGGAACTGGTGCTGGCTGACCTGTCCGGGACCAAAGCCGTAGTCGAATCGGTTTTTCCGGCGAGGGATGACCTGGTATTTGTGCTGATCGGTAACGCTGCAGCAATACGCGACGAAGTTGCCCGCTACGGCACAGTGACAGAGATGGATATCACGCAAACCAGCTTTACGCCACGCTGAATAAGCGCAACAAAAGGCAGGGCATGACAGACAGCGCGACAGGCAGTGCGCGCCCGGCGGCTCTGGCGGTTACACCGCAGCAGCTGAGCGATGCGATCGATCGGGCCGCAGCATGGCTTGATGACAATCAGCTCGAAGATGGTTCCTGGGTTGGTATGCTCGAGTCCAACCAGTGCATGGAAGCGGAGTGGCTGCTGGTCATGCATGTAGTCGGTCGTGACAACGACCCGAAAAAGCCCGGACTGATACAAACCATTCTCGATGCGCAACGTGATGATGGTTCCTGGGAGGTTTACTACGACGCCCCGACCGGAGACATCAACGCAACCGTAGAGTGCTACGCGGCGTTGCGTGCACACGGAATAGATGCCAATCATGCGGCACTGTGCAAGGCACGCGAATGGATCTTTTCCAACGGCGGGCTGAGTGAGGTTCGCGTCTTTACCCGTTACTGGCTTGCGTTGATCGGTGAATGGCCGTGGGAAAACACGCCAAACCTGCCGCCGGAAGTCATCCTGCTGCCGGACTGGGCGCCGATCACAATTTACGACATGGCCAGCTGGGCACGCGGCACCGTGATACCGCTCGCGGTGCTGTCAGCGCGACGCGCGGTCTATCGACTGCCACCGGAGCGTCGGCTGGATGAGCTGTTTCCTGACGGTCGCGATCAGATGGACTATACGCTGCCGCGCAAAGTAGGCGACGTGTGGGAACTGGCTTTTCGTGGTGCTGACCGTCTGTTGCATGTTTACCAGTCGCTTGGCGGGATAACGTCCATCCTGCCGCTGCGTGAATTTGCGATCCGCCGGTGCCTGGACTGGGTCGTGGAACGGCAGGAGGAGGACGGCGCCTGGGGCGGCATCCAGCCACCGTGGATTTACTCGGTTATAGCCTTGCACCACGAGGGTTACGCGCTGGAACACCCGGTCGTAAAGAAGGGCCTGGATGCGCTGGATGCACACTGGACCTACGAAAAAAACGGCTCGCTGCGGGTGCAGGCCAGTGAGTCCATCGTCTGGGATACGCTGCTTGCGTTACTGGCGCTCGCCGATTGTGACCGCAAGCTGCACGATTCTCCGGCGATGCAGCGTGCACTGGAATGGGTGCTCAACAAGCAGGTCACCACCGGCGGGGACTGGCAGGTAAAGGTAAAGGGTGTCGAGCCTGGTGGCTGGCCATTTGAACGGGCCAACAACAACTATCCGGATGTCGATGACACCGCGGTGGCGCTGATGGTACTGGCACTGCTCCGTGACCAGTATCACGATCACGCGCGTATTGACCAGGCCATCGAGCGTGCACGTAACTGGGTTGTTGCCATGCAATGCAGTAACGGCGGCTGGGCGGCGTTTGATAAAGACAACGACAACGAGTTGCTCACCAAGCTACCGTTTTGCGATTTTGGCGAGACGCTCGACCCGCCCAGTGCCGACGTCACCGGTCACGTGCTCGAGGCATTTGGCATGCTTGGCATGACAAGTGATGATCCGGTGGTTCGCTGTGGCTACCAGTTCCTGGTCAACGAGCAGGAAGACGACAACAGCTGGTTTGGTCGCTGGGGCGTCAACCATCTTTACGGTACGGCAGCGGTGTTGCCGGCCCTGCATGCAGTTGGGCAGGACATGCGACAGCAGTGGATCCGGGCTGCTGCCGACTGGGTTGCTGAGCATCAGAATGAGGACGGTGGCTGGGGCGAGAGTTGCGCGTCATATATGGATCGCAGCATGCGGGGTCGCGGCGACAGTACTGCCTCGCAAACGGCGTGGGCCCTGATGGCGCTGCTGGCAATGGGCGAACCGGCTTATCGGGTCGCCATCGAGCGTGGCCTGGCCTGGCTGATCGCGAAGCAGGATGACGACGGCACCTGGGATGAACCGCAGTACACCGGAACCGGTTTTCCCGGCTACGGTATTGGCGCGCGCATGGACCTGGCGGAGACCAACCTGGAACGGCGGTTGAGCCAGGGTACAGAGCTGGCGCGCGGGTTCATGATCAATTACAACCTTTATCGTCATTACTTCCCTCTCATCGCAATGGGGCGGGCGCGTCGCTACCTGCACTCCGGTCACGGTTAGGCCGCCGCTCGCAATCTGTTGTGGGAGCGGCTTCCAGCCGCGACTACTCGCGACAGGTTCCTGTGGGAGCGGCTTCCAGCCGCGACTGCTCGCGACAGGTTCCTGTGGGAGCGGCTTCAGCCGCGACTGCCTGCGACGGAGTTTTGCGGCGGGCCTGATCCGCGTGTATCGGGACACGCAAATCGAATTTATCGCGTAGCGATTCTACTGTGAGGCCGCAGGCCGAGCTGATGAACGGCGTCAATCGGGCTCCGGCATGCCCCCTTTTGGCCCTCTATAATTATTATCAGTCGTCCGGACAGGCGGAATACAACCGGCAGAGTCTGTCTTTCTCGCCGCCGTCGCATGGGCATGCACGAGAAAGGCTTTTGAGGTGAGCGATATGAGTTTTTCAGATCTCGCTGTATTTATCGGGGCAATCGTAACGCTGGCTGGCGTTATCGCCGCGGGCTACAGGTACTTTGCACATCGTGAACGCCAGGCGATAGTACGAACGGCCTTTCGGGAAACCGTCGATTCCCTCGGTGCCGGAGACGCGGTCCATCGCCGGGCAGGCGCCATCATGCTGCGGCGATTTTTTAACGAAAAGACCGAGCAGGGTGGTAAAGGCACGCCGTATGCGCAGGAGGCACAAGACGTCATCGCCGCCACCCTGCGAAACATCGAGACAGGCAGTTTTCAGAAACTGCTGGCGGACGGACTGGTGTATGCGCCAACGCTGGTCGGAGCCGACCTGCAAAAAACAAACCTGCAGGGCGCGTATCTTGGTCCGCGTGAAGGCAAAGTGGCCGAACTGCGTGGTGCAGATTTTTTTCGCGCCGACCTGACGCTCGCTTCGTTAAAAAATGCCGACGCTCGTGAGGCTCAGTTTTACCAGGCCCGATTGGCGAGCACCGTTTTGAAGGGAGCAGACCTGCGAGACGCCAATTTCTACGAAGCGGACCTGCTCGGTGCTCGGTTTGGCGGCGCAAAACTGGATGGCGCAAATTTTGCGAATGCCCGTAACGTACCAGATGAAATCAGCGAAAGGCTGGATGAAAACGGCAATTACATTTCCGATGGCGCCCCCGACTCGACCTGGAGCGGGGGCGAGAAACTCTCGGTGTTCCTGAGCCGGCCCGGGGCGGCCAATATCGAAACCCGTCAACTCGTGTGGGCGCTGGCGGATCGGATTCGTGACCAGGGCCTCGACGTCGAGGAAGTGAGTCCGAGCGCCTACGCCACCACCGGTGCGCTCGCCGAGGTTCGTCGGGTGATGAGCGGATGTGCCGGCGTTGCAGTGGTCGCCGTTCCCGATCTGAACGTACGTTCGGCATTGTGGCGGGCGGCAACGCCACAGGCCCGCGAGATTAGCGACCAGGGGCTGACTTCGCCGTGGACCTGCCTCGAACTCGGCCTGGCCACCGGACTTGGTTTGCCGGTATTTCTCGCCGAAGCCGACGGCGTCAGTTCAGAGGCTTTCGACTACAGCTCGCACGAACCGCACTTATACCGTGTACGACTCGCGGAGAATCATCTCTCGCGGACTTTCAGGGAGCCGTTCGACGACTGGTGCGGCGCCGTCCGCGAGAGGGGCGTTTCCTGATCCTGAATAGTCTCGCGCATTTGATCGCGCAAATGGCGTCAGGCGCCGAACACCTGGAAAACCGCCGCCGGTTAGTTAGTGGTGTGGGAGCGGCTTTCAGCGGTGACTACTTGCCACGGGTTAGCGGCGCGTGTGTGCCAGACCAGCTATATTCAGCATTCATGCAAAAGGATATTGGTGATGGCCGGGTACTCGGGAACGCCGTTGCAGAAAAAACTGGGGTTGAAGCCGGGGATGCGTGCGGTATTCATACGCGAGCCGGACAACTATCGAACCACGCTGGGTGAGCTGCCTGCAGGCCTGAGATTGTTGTCTCGGCCGGGGAAGGAAATGGAATTTGTGCATCTGTTCTGTGCCTCAATAAAGGATCTGCGTGCGCGGCTCTCTGGTGTCAAACGGGCGCTGGCCCGGGACGGAACGCTGTGGGTGTCATGGCCAAAGAAATCGTCTGGCATGCAAAGTGACCTGGCGGAAGGCGATGTACGTAGTGCGGGTCTGAAGCTGGGGCTGGTAGACGTGAAAATCTGTGCGGTCGATGACACCTGGTCGGCGCTGAAATTTGTTTACCGGGTAAAAGACCGATGAGCACAGCAGAGGACGTGCTGGAATTCTGGCTGGGCGACACGCGCCGGGATATCGACAGCATTCCACAGCGGATGGAGTTCTGGTTTGCATCCGGCGCACAGCAGGACCAGCCGATTCGCGATCAATTCGGTGATGATGTAGTTGCGGCACGTGATGGCAGGCTGGACGACTGGGCAGAAGCGCCAGAGGGCTGCCTGGGGCTGATTATTCTGCTCGACCAGTTCACGCGCAACATTTACCGCGGCGCTGCCGAAGCATTCGCCAGCGATAACAGGAGCCTGAGCCTGAGTCAGGCAGGTATTGTAGCTGGTCACGACGGCCGGCTTGGGCCGGTTGAAAAAGTGTTCTTCTACATGCCAATGCAGCACGCTGAATCACTCGCTGTGCAGATGCAGTCGGTTTCTCTTTACGAGGCGCTGGCAGACAGCGTGCCAGAGTCATCACGTGAGTTTTTTGATGGCGGTTTCGCGCACCATGCGCGCCTGCATCGCGACATCATCGCGCGCTTCGGCCGCTTCCCGCATCGTAATGCCATTCTCGGCCGCGAATCCACCGCGGAGGAAGCAGAGTACCTGGCCGGCGATGCACCCACGTTTGGCCAGAAGCAAACGTAGACTCGCCCGCAATATGCCGCACGACGCCTCGTACCTGCAGGAGCGGCTTCAGCCGCGAACAAACCCCGCACGATGTCATCCGTGCGTGTAGGAGCGGCTTTAGCCGCGAACTATTCCGCGAGGTGCCGCGCTCCTGCGGCTGGGTGTTTTCCCCGATAGCCTGTCGTGCAGGATCACCCGATACTGCGCGGCTACCAGGTGATGTGAGCGGCATCTGACCGCAATTGAACCCCGCACACGCCTGTCTGTTTCGGCCGCTCGATCATCTGGCCGAATCTCGAACCGCTGATCCGGGCATGGAGGCCGGCGCACCCGGCATTCGTGCCCGGGGATGTGGTGTGATCGGGTGGAGACAGCCGGTCCCGTCCTTCGGGGCGGGGCCGGTTTGTCTTTATTTGCCGCCGTCGGCGGGGTTCGCGGCTGAAGCTGCTCCTACGGGGCATATCGCTGGGTTTGTTCGCGGCTGAAGCCGCTCCTACAGGTGCGAACGACATCTACGGGGTTTGTTCGCGGCTGAAGCTGCTCCTGCAGGCCGCATTCGTGGAGTTTTACTTTTTGATTTGTTGGTAGGCAGCCAGTGCCGCTTCACGCGCTTCGGCATGGTCGACGATTGGTTTGGGGTAGGTCTTGCCGAGTTTTACCCCGGCATCTTTAAGCTCATCCGCGTCGGCATCCCACGGATGATGAAGCACCTTTTCGTCGAGTTCGGCAATCTCCGGCACCCAGCGGCGCACGTATTCGCCGTCCGGGTCAAATTTTTCACCCTGGGTGACCGGGTTAAAGATCCGAAAGTAGGGTGCTGCATCGGCACCGGAACCTGCTACCCACTGCCAACTGGAACTGTTGTTGGCAAGATCGGCATCGACCAGCGTGTCCCAGAACCAGCGTTCACCTTCGCGCCAGTGAATCATTAGATCCTTGATCAGGAAAGAAGCCACAATCATGCGCACGCGATTGTGCATCCAGCCGGTGGCCCATAGCTCGCGCATGCCAGCGTCGACGATGGGATAACCGGTCTGCCCCTTCTGCCATGCCTTCAGCTTCTTCTTGCTTTTCTTCCAGGGAAAACCGTCGAACTGCTCGCGCCAGTTTTTCACCGGCAGGGTAGGGAAGTGATACAGCAGGTGATAGGCAAACTCGCGCCAGCCGATTTCGCTGAGAAAATGCTCGACGTCCTTGCGCGAGATGCTGCGATCAGCAGCGTCGGCGCTCTCGACCGCAGCCCAAACGTGCCACGGCGCAATTTCACCCCAGTGCAGATGTGGTGACAGGCGCGAAACCTTTTCCATGTCAGGTCGGTTACGCAGCTCCTTGTAGCCATCAAGGCCCTTGTCGATGAACTGGCGTAAACGCATTGCCGCGCCTTTTTCACCTGGCTGCCAGACATCAAACTCTTCGGCCCAGTCGGGATCACTTGGCAACAATGCCCAGTCCTTCAGCTTGTCCGAGGCAATCTTTTTCTTCGAGGCAGCGAGTTTGCGTGGTTTGCCATTCAGCTCCGGCCACTGCGGCTTGTTTTGCAGGCAACCGCGGCGCCAGTACTGCGAGTAAACCTTGTAGGGTTTGCCGGCCTGGTTTTTGACCGTCCATGGCTCAAACAACAGGCTGCCGTTGTGACTGCTCACGTCGATGTCACGGTCACAAAGTGCCGCCTTGATTTCCTTGTCGCGCGCGATGGCCTGCGGTTCGTAGACGCGGTTCCAGTGAACCTCGGTAATATCGGCCTTTTCAGCGATTTCCTCGAGGATCTCCAACGGGTCACCACGGCGCAGCACCAGCCGGTTGCCGGTTTTCTCGATTGATTGCGCCAGCGCATCAAGGCTGTGATGCAGCCACCACTTTGCAGCGCCGCCAATCTGCTCGTCCGGATCGATCGTCTCGTCGAGGATATAAACCAGCACCATCGGGTTGTCAGATTCACGCGCAGCGTTTAGCGCCGGGTTGTCCTTGAGCCGCAAATCCTGACGAAACCACACCAGAGTTGTTTCACTCATGAACGATACCCCGGCTTGGCCAGCACCAGCTGAGTGGCGCCGATTACCCGTTCACGAAACCCACCCTCGCAATAACACAAGTAGTACTCCCACATGCGAATGAAAGTCTCCGGGTAGCCCTGCCGGCGCACCTCCGCAAGCTGGCTGGCGAAGCGATCGCGCCAGTGACGCAATGTTTCGCCGTAGTGCATGCCGATTTCCTCCAGGTGAGCAAACTCCATGTCGGTGCGTCGCTTCACTGCGCCGGCAATGGCTTCGACGGATGGCAGAAAGCCGCCGGGGAAAATATAGCGCTTGATAAAGTCCACGTTGTCACGCGCATACTCGTAGCGCTGCGCCGGCACGGTAATAGCCTGCAATGCCATCAGGCCGTCGGGTTTGAGCAGCGAGGCACACTTCTGAAAATAAGTATCGAGGTAGTGATGACCGACAGCCTCGATCATCTCGATGGACACCAGCTTGTCGTACTGCCCCTCGAGATCGCGGTAGTCGGTGGTAAGCAGTTCGACGCGGTCGGTCAGGCCAGCTTGTTGCACGCGCTTTTGTGCTTCGGCGTGTTGTTCGGCCGAAATAGTCGTCGTTGTCACCCGGCAGCCGAAACGTCTGGCAGCGTGGATGGCAAACCCACCCCAGCCGGTGCCGATTTCAAGCAGGTGATCATCCGGCCGCAGTGCCAGTTTCTTGCATAGCAATTCGTTTTTGTGAAAGGAGGCGTCCTCCAGGCTGGCGTCGGCCTCAGGAAACACTGCCGATGAATACATCATCGACTCGTCGAGGAACAGCCGGAAAAACTCGTTGCCAAGGTCGTAGTGAGCCCTGATGTTACGCTGGCTGCCGCTGCGGCTGTTCTTGTTAAGCCCGTGTAATCTCCGTCGGGCAAAGCTTTTCAGGCGTGCACCTACCCCGCGTTCGACATCCTGCAATACCGCCAGGTTGGCACTGAAGATTTGTGTCACTTTTGCCAGATCGTCGGCGCGCCACATGCCGCGCATGTAGGATTCGCCGGCCGCCACGTTGCCGCCAAAGGCAAACTCCGCGTACATCGAGGTATCGACTACTTCAATGCTGGCGCTTAGCGGGCAGCGTTCGGTCGGCTGACCAAAAGTATGTTCGCCCGCCGGGTCTTTAATAATGAGTTGTCCGTCGCGCAGACGCGACAACTGTGCCAGGACCAGCCTCCGGCCCAGTCGATCCAGCCAGCTTTCACGCGCGGTGCTGCGTTTTATCGCTACGCTGTTCATATCTGGGTCTCCGGTTGTTGTCGTTTGTTCGGATGCGGTAAAAACGGCACGCGCTTCAGCCATAGCCGCAGTGCCTGGTAATGTATGGCAACGATGATGCGAAAAGTCATCAGCGGATAGCGCAGCAGCACGCGTGCCAGTGCGCCCGAGCCAATCTCGACCCGCTGCAGGCCCATGGTGACATCAAAGTAACGGTCGCCATCGCGGCTTGTTTCATTGTGCACGCTGAGCGTGTCGCCAGGTGTGCTGAAGTTCCAGCGATAGTGGTTGTCCATTTCCATAAACGGCGAAACGTGCAGCGCCTTGTCAAATTCAAAGCGTTGGATTCGGTCGTCGCCCAGGTTGTCGGCCTGCCCGAGCACATAGCAATGACGCTCGCCCCAGGGCGTGTTGGTTACTTCGGCGATGACTGTTTCAAGCTGCGTGTCATTGGCGTCAAAACAAAAATAAAAACTTACCGGGTTAAAGCAGTAACCGAAGTAACGCAGGTGGGTGAGCAGTCGTATTGGCCCGGTGGGTCGGTGCCCGGTTTGCGCTGCCACCAGGTCACGGATTGTCGTGTCCAGCGGCACTGCGGGATCGCCAGTGTGATCACTGCGACGGAACTGCGCTAACGCAAAACGCCGGTGCGACCAGAACCAGCGTTTCGCAAACACCTTGTCGAGCTCGGCAAGATCGAGGTACATCATGTACAGCCGGTAGGTAAATCCATGCTCTGCCGGCGTGTAACGGCGATGCTTAACTTGCCCTTCGTAAATACAGCTTTTCATCTTTTTCATGCCGGTCGAAGGCCCGCAGCGCGGCCAGCGCGCTGTTCACCCCGTCTTCGTGGAAGCCATAACCCCAGTAGGCTCCGCAATAATAGGTGCGATTGACCCCATTTACCTCGTCATATCGACGTTGCGCTGCAACACCGGTGGTCGTGAATACGGGGTGAGCGTAGTCAATTCGCTGGATTACACCGGCCGGATCAATATCATCGTCGCGATTCACCGTGACACAGAAGTCGTGCGGTGCATCAATCGACTGCAGGATGTTCATGTAGTAAGTGAGCGCCACGCGAGTGTCGGCGGCTCGTTTGCGCAGGTAGTTCCATGCCGCCCGCGCAAGTGGCCGGTGAGGTAACAGTGCCGGATCGGTATGTAGTACGGCTGTGTTTGGCTGGTAGGGAATTGCGCCAAGAATATCGGATTCATTCCGGGTCGGCCTGGTCAGCATCGCCAGCGCCTGGTCGCTGTGCGTGGCTATGAACACGACATCAAAAGTCTCGGTAGTGCCGCTGGCCGTTATTTCGACCCGGTCGTCGAAGCGCTCGACTTGCTGGACCGGTGTGTTGAGGCGAATGCGATCGGCATAAGGCGCAGTGAGTCGGGTAACGTACTGTCGCGAGCCGCCGGTAATGGTGCGCCACTGCGGCCGGTCTTTCAGCTGCAGCAGCCCGTGGTTATCAAAAAAGCGAATGAAGTGCCGCGCAGGAAAGCGGAACATAAGCTCGTGATCGGTAGACCAGATGGCGGCGGCCATCGGTATGATGTAGTCGCGGACAAATGGCTGGCCATAGCCCTCATCGTCAAGGTAATCACCAAGGCTGCGCGAGTCCTGCGAATCGTCGAGCAATTTCCGGGCCTCACGATTGAAGCGCAGTATGTCGCGCAGCATGGCCAGAAAAGAAGGACGCACGAGGTTGCGGCGCTGCGCAAACACTTCGTTCAGGTTGCCGCCGCAGTATTCCAGCCCCGTCTCATTGCAACTCACGCTGAATGTCATGCGCGACGGCTGACTGGCGACACCGAGTTCGTCCATCAGCGCAATAAAGTTTGGATAGGTACGGTCATTGAAGACGATGAACCCGGTATCGATCGACCAGTGACCATCGCCGAGGCTTACATCGACCGTATTGCTGTGACCGCCTATGTAGTCGCCAGCCTCGAATACCGTAACCTGGTGGCGCTGCTGAAGCCGGTATGCAGCAAGCATGCCGGATATGCCGGTTCCTACAATGGCAATTTTCATTTGTATAATTACTGCAGTCGCGCAGCTTTCGCGGTCGGACCGATGTGGTGGGACAATTCCTGCAGGCCGGCGTCGATATCTGCACCGAGGTTTACCACCCTGGACGTCCGGATCCTGCTGTCGGCCATAGCGCCGCCGCCAAGGAAAACAGGCACTGATACTGCCCCAGCGAGTCGTTCCAGTTGTTCAAGAGCCTGCAGCGGCGGTTGGCAGCTGGCGGACAGCACGATTGCGCTGCAATCGGCTTTGTCCACTGCGGACGGCAGATCGTCCAGCGGCATATTTGCGCCGAGCATTACCGGTCGATAGCCGCGATCGTGAGCGGCGAGCGCAAACAACAGCATGCCGACTTCGTGCAGCTCACCCGGCATGCAGGCGACAAGAATCTTGCGACCGCGAGTAAGGCGGGTGCGGTGATGAAACAGCGCGCCAAGCTTGTTACGCAGGTAAACAGCAAAGAAATGCTCTTCGGCGACGCCCATCTCCCCCGTTTGCCAGCGCCGGCCTGTTTCGTCCAGCACCGGCACGATGAGATGGCGGATGACTTTCTGGATGGAATGGCTGGTCAGCACATCCTCGTAAATTAAATTAAGCCGGGTTTCGCAGAACTCACCAATTGCTTGCAGCATTTCGTTTCGAAGCTTTGTCCACGAGTGCTGTTTTTGCAGATCCTCGGTGCCAAGGTGCTGGCGCAGCAGCTGGGCGGCGCGGCCGATGGAAATGCCCTGTTTCTGCAGTTCCACCGCTCGATTGATCATCTCGATATTTTTCTTGCTGTATAGCCGATGCCCGGAATCAGTGCGACTGGGTTTGATAAGACCATAGCGCCGCTCCCACGCACGCAGCGTTATCGGGTTGACGCCTGTCAGCGACGCAACTGTGCGAATGGGAAACAGCTCTTCAGATTCTGGATTAAATGCCATGATGGGTACTTCCGCCGATATGTAAAAACTATACAACCCGGGATGACCATTCGGCAGGTGTAAAGTGTATCCAGTTGTATCAGTAGGTATATCAACCCGCTACGCAGGCAACTGCTGCAGTGCACAGTAAGCGGGAAACCTGTACAGGCTTGCATTGGCGCCCGGTCGAACCATACTGCCGGGCCATGACGACTGATTTACTCGCTGAAGGCAGGCGCGACGAAGCCATGCCCTTTTCGCTCGCTGCGATCAGCGGCGTGGTTGTTTTTCACCTGCTCGCCGGGCTGGTGGTGTTTGCCGGGTTCAGCTGGATAGCGCTGGCAGTGTGCATGGCGCTTTTTGTTGTGCGGGCGCTTGGCATCACTGCCGGTTATCACCGCTATTTTTCGCATCGTGCATTTCGCACTTCGCGCCCGGTGCAGTTTTTACTCGGCCTGGGCGGAACGCTGGCGGCGCAGGGCAGCCTGATGTGGTGGGTGTCGCATCATCGCGACCATCATAAATATTCCGACACCCCGGGCGATCTGCATTCCCCTGTTGCTTACAGCTTCTGGCGCGGCCACATTGGCTGGCTGTTTCGAAAAAAATCCCTGCAACGCGGCGGCGCTACGGTGGCAGACCTGGAACGCTACCCGGAGCTGCGGTTTCTTGATCGCGCCTACTGGCCGATCATGATCGCGCAGGGCGTGGTGCTGTTTTTCTTCGGCGTGTTGCTCAAC
>JABDJB010000092.1 GCA_013003425.1 Gammaproteobacteria bacterium
AATATCGAATCGACCGTGCAGTCCATTCAGCGAGCCGTCGAGGAGGCCGAATTGATGGCCGGCTGCGAAATACATTCGGTCTATACCGGGATTGCCGGCAGCCATGTACGCAGTCTCAATTCGCACGGCATCGTCGCTATCCGCGACAAAGAGGTCAGCAGCGGCGATGTTGATCGCGTCATCGACGCTGCCCGCGCCGTGGCAATACCGGCAGACCAGAAAGTGCTGCACATACTGCCGCAGGAATTCATCATCGATCACCAGGAAGGGATACGCGAGCCGGTCGGCATGTCGGGTGTGCGTCTGGAAGCGAAAGTGCACATGGTGACCGGTGCCGACAGCGCGGCGCAGAATATCGTCAAGTGTGTACAGCGCTGCGGTCTGGAGGTTGACGACATCGTGCTGGAGCAGCTGGCCTCCAGCTACGCGGTGCTGACCGAAGACGAGAAAGAGCTCGGTGTTTGCCTGGTGGATATCGGTGGCGGCACCACGGACCTTGCTGTGTTTGCCGGTGGTGCGATCCAGCACACCGCAGTGATTCCGATTGCCGGCGATCAGGTGACAAACGACATCGCCGTTTCGATGCGTACACCGACCCACCATGCCGAAGAGATAAAGGTGCGGTATGCCTGTGCGCTGGGACAGCTGGCCAACCCTGACGAGACTATCGAGGTGCCCAGTGTCGGTGATCGACCGCCGAGGCGCCTGGCGCGGCAGACGCTGGCGGAAATCGTCGAGCCGCGTTACGAAGAGCTGTTTTGTCTCATCCAGGAAGAGTTGCGTCGCAGCGGTTTTGAAGAGTTGATTGCTGCCGGCTACGTGCTGACCGGCGGGACTTCCAAAATGGAGGGCGCAGTCGAGCTGGCCGAGGAAGTCTTCCACATGCCGGTACGGCTGGGTGTGCCGCAATACGTTACCGGACTGGTGGATGTCGTCCGCAACCCGATTCACGCGACCGGCGTGGGGTTGTTGTTGTACGGACGCGAAAATTTTTCAAGGCGTGAGTCGTCTGCCCCGCTGGGCAGCGGCTTGCGCGATGTTTGGGGCCGCATGCGGGCCTGGTTCCAGGGGAATTTCTAATGCGCGGCGACAAGAACCGCGCGGGGTTTATTTTAGTTTCCAGAGAGGAGAGATAGTGATGTTTGAGTTAATGGATGCATACAGTCAGAACGCTGTGATCAAGGTGATCGGCGTCGGTGGCGGTGGTGGTAATGCCGTTGCCCACATGATTCGTACCGGTATCGATGGAGTCGATTTCATCTGTGCCAACACCGACGCGCAGGCGTTGAAAATCACCAACGTGCCAACGGCGTTGCAAATCGGTTGCAACATTACCAAGGGGCTTGGTGCCGGTTCCGATCCGGAAGTCGGTCGCCAGGCCGCAATGGAAGACCGTGACCGGATACAGGAAGTAATCGAGAGCAGCGACATGCTGTTCATCACCGCCGGCATGGGTGGTGGCACCGGTACCGGTGCAGCACCGATCGTCGCCCAGGTTGCCAAGGAGCTTGGCATCCTGACCGTTGCGGTTGTAACCAAGCCGTTCCAGATGGAAGGTACCAAGCGCTCTTCGGTTGCAGATGCCGGTATCAACGAGCTGGCGCGTTTCTGTGATTCGCTGATCACCATTCCCAACCAGAAGTTGCTCAGCGTGATGGGGCACAACACGACGCTGCTCGATGCCTTTGCCTCCGCCAACGAAGTGTTGCAGGGCGCGGTACAGGGCATTGCTGAGCTGATCACCTGCCCCGGCCTGATCAATGTCGACTTCGCCGACGTACGGACGGTTATGTCGGAAATGGGGATGGCCATGATGGGCTCCGGTGTTGCTACCGGGGACGAGCGCGCGCGTGAAGCTGCCGAGGCGGCGGTATCCAGTCCCTTGCTCGAGGATATCGACCTGGCCGGCGCCAATGGCGTTCTGGTCAATGTGAGCGCCGGCAAGGATCTTTCGATCGGCGAGTTCGAGGAGGTCGGTGCGACAATCAAGGAGTTTGCCTCAGAGGAGGCTACCGTCGTTATCGGTACCGTCATCGACCCCGATATGGAAGAGACGCTGCGGGTGACCGTGGTAGCTACCGGTCTGGGGCGGCCCATCGTGCGGCAGCAACCTACACCGGTGCCCGCTGTCCAACGTACGGTGGCCGGTGAACCAAACTACAATCAGCTGGAGCGGCCCACCGTGCACCGGCAACGCGCCGTCGGTGAGTCGCTGGCCACAGGGGCTGCCGTCGAGGAACTGCTCGATATCCCGGCATTCCTGCGTCGTCAGGCAGATTGAGGGTAAAATCAGGAACTTGCGCTAAATTTTGCATTTGTGCTAGCGTACGGCGCCCGCCAGGGGGCCGCGCCGGCATCAGGACCCGATAAACATGATCAGACAGGCAACGCTGAGAAACTCGATACGCGCTACCGGTATAGGTCTGCACACCGGCAAAAAAGTCTATATGACTTTGCGCCCCGCGGCGCCGGATACCGGCATTGTGTTTCGTCGCACCGACCTGGAACCGCCGGTGGATATACCGGCGCGGGCCGACCTGGTTGGCGAGACGTTTCTCGGCACCACGCTGATCCATGGTGATGCCAAGGTTTCCACTGTTGAACATCTCCTCTCTGCAATGGCGGGGCTGGGCATCGACAATGTTTATGTAGACCTGAGTGCCGGTGAAGTTCCGATAATGGACGGCAGTGCCGGGCCGTTCGTGTTTCTGCTGCAGTCGGCCGGCGTTGAGCAGCAAAATGCGCCGAAGCGTTTTATCCGCATCAGGAAACCGGTCCGCGTCGAACATGGCGATGCGTGGGCTGAATTCCTGCCGCATGACGGCTACCGGCTGGAATTCGAGATCGAGTTCGATCATCCGGTATTCAAGCGGCACACACAAAACGGCGCGATCGACTTCTCTACAACTGCGTTTCTCCGCGAGATTTCACGAGCCCGCACCTTTGGTTTCATGAGTGACGCGGAGAAGCTGCGGCAAAAGAACCTGACGCTGGGTGGCACCATGGATAACGCAGTGGTGCTGGACGAATACCGGGTGCTAAACGAAGACGGATTGCGGTACGAAGATGAATTCGTCAAGCACAAGATTCTCGACGCGATCGGTGACGTGTACCTGCTGGGCCGCAGTCTCATCGGCCACTTCCGCGGCTTCAAGTCGGGCCATGGGCTCAACAACCAGCTGCTGCGCGCTACCCTCGCGGATGCCGGTGCGTGGGAAGAGGTGACATTTGAGGATGACGCCACCGCGCCGGCAGGGTACCTTGCTCCTGCTGCAGCGCAGTAAAAACCTGCCGTAAACCCTTGAGATTACATAATACGGGGCCGCGCCCCGCGTTCAGCGCTGCAATCCCGGCGCCACGCTCACTTTGGTTTTCTGCAGACCTTGTCCTTGTGTCCTATTAATGGATATGAGAATGTCCGGCGCGTGGTAGCGTAATTCAGTCGCCCAGACGGCGGCATCAGCGACCAGGCACAGAGTGTCATTTCGCTGGCTCGCTGCCAAAAGGTGTGGTCGCAGAGTGTCTGGAATCAGGCACCTCACCTGCGCGGTGAGCGTGTCGATATCGATGCTACGCTGTTTTAAACGCCCGACCGCAGTGTCGGGGCCACCGATAAGGTCCTTCAGGGGTTTGGGCTTACCGGTGGACAAGGGAGAAAACTCGCTAAAACTGTGATGCTGCAAGCGTAAATGAACGTAATCATATTTACAAAAAGCAGGGGCTCGTCGCGACAGATTGATCTGAAGCGGCCGCAGACCTTTCTTACGGCTCTCGGAATCGTCGGCATCATGGCCGCGGTCGTGTTCGTAGCCGGCTACATTTATTCTGCCAATACCCGGGTCATAGATCCGGATATTCGCGTGGTCGAGTTGCAGCAGGAAGTCGAGAGCCGTGACTTCGAGCTGACCGAGGTTCGAAAAACAGCTCGCGAAAACATAGACGCGCTGTCGGCCCGTATTGGCCAGCTCCAGGCGAATGTCATCCGTCTCAATGCGCTGGGCGCACGGTTGTCACAGATGGCGCAACTGGACGATGGCGAATTTGATTTCACCAGCCAGCCTGGTCTTGGTGGCCCGCAGCTGCAGACAGGTCCTACCTCACGAAACGTCGGCGATCTGAACGCCGAGCTTGGACGTCTCGAAAACCTGATGGGTAACCGCCAGCAGCAGCTGGGGGTACTGGAAGATATGCTGATGTCACGAAACCTGCACGAGCAGGTCCACCCGGAAGGCTGGCCATTAAGCTCCGGCTGGGTATCGTCATACTTCGGCTACCGCACCGATCCTTTCACCGGCAAGCGTGCCCGTCATGACGGACTCGATTTTGCCGGTCGCGAGGGTACGCCCATCATGGCAGTTGCTGCAGGTGTCGTGACCTGGTCGTCACCTCGTTATGGCTATGGCAACCTCGTCGAGATCAACCACGGCGGCGGTTACGTTACGCGTTACGCACATAACAAAGAGAATTCGGTGGCCGTTGGTGACCGGGTAGAGAAAGGCCAGGTTATCGCGACGATGGGTTCGACCGGTCGTGCGACAGGCGCTAACCTCCACTTCGAAGTGATGCACAACGGCCGTCCGGTCGATCCGCTCGACTTCATAGGCGAGCGCCACTAGCGCTTTTACAGGATTCGGTAGCTGGCCGCGGGTCGGCAGTTGGAGCAGTGCCTTCGGCAATGCAGCTCAACTGCTACTGGTTGGGTAACGTGCCACCATCACCACCTCGCGTGTTCAATTTTGACGCAGGCTTGTAGGAGCGGCTTCAGCCGCGAACAAACCCACGCAATACCAATGCCCCGCACGCAGGAGCGGCTTCAGCCGCGAACGATCGAGCTTGTGAGGCACCACCTCGCGTGTTCAGCTTCAAGGAGCGCTGGCTAACGTGCCACCCTCCCGGGTGTTCAGCCTCATGAACGGGCCTGGATTGTTCGGGTTTTGACCCGGGCGGCAGGTGGGCTCATGGGGCAGCTGCGGGGTACCGTGGGCGACGCGAAGCCATGACTGCATTTATGCAGAAATTTCGCTAAGGTTGCCGTCCGGCAGCAGCGGCGCAGGCTTGAAAGTCGCTCTGCAGCCCCCATCTTTGAAAGACGGCATTCGCAAGTAAAACCCCAAGGGAAACAATAGCTTGGCTAACTTCATCACGAAGATTTTTGGCAGCCGCAACCAGCGTCTGCTGCGCAGCTACGGCAAGCTTGTCAAGCGCACCAATGCGCTTGAACCGGAGATGGAAGCGCGCAGCGATGACGAGCTGCGTGGACTGACCGATGCGTTCCGCGCCCGGCTGGAGCAGGGCGAAGGGCTCGATAGTCTGATTCCGGAGGCATTTGCCGCTGTGCGAGAGGCCGCGCGTCGCACGCTGGGCATGCGGCATTTCGATGTGCAGCTTATCGGCGGCATGGTGCTGCATGGCGGCAAGATCGCCGAGATGCGTACCGGTGAAGGCAAGACGCTGGTGGCAACCCTGCCGGTATATCTGAACGCGCTCGGTGGTGAGGGCGTTCATGTAGTTACCGTAAACGAATACCTTGCCGGTCGTGACGCCGACTGGATGAGGCCGGTTTACGAATTTCTTGGTCTTACTGTGGGAGTAATTCGCAGCGGCCAGACCCCGGAAGAAAAACGTGCGGTATATGCCTGCGACGTTACCTACGGTACCAATAACGAATTCGGTTTTGACTATTTGCGCGACAATCTTGCATTCCGCCTGGAAGACAAGGCGCAACGACCGCTGCACTTTTCTATCGTCGATGAAGTCGATTCAATTCTCATCGATGAGGCGCGAACGCCGCTGATCATTTCCGGGCCAGCCGATGAGAGTACCGAGCTGTACGGCAAAATGAATGGTCTTGCACCGAAGCTGAAAAAGCAGGAGCAGGAAGACGGCCCGGGCGACTACGCTGTTGATGAGAAGAGCAAGCAGGTTCACCTGACCGAAGAGGGTCAGGAGCGGGCTGAACAGCTCATGCTGCGTGCGGGGTTGCTGCCGCAGGGGCAGTCGCTGTACGAAGCAGGAAACATTTCGCTGCTGCATCATATGAATGCCGCACTTCGTGCGCATATTCTGTTCAAGCGTGACGTCGACTATATTGTCAACGACGGTGAGATCGTAATTGTTGACGAGTTCACCGGCCGTACGATGCCGGGCCGTCGCTGGTCTGATGGGTTGCACCAGGCGGTCGAGGCGAAAGAAGGGGTCAGCGTCAAACAGGAAAACCAGACGCTGGCATCGATTACTTTCCAGAATTACTTCCGCATGTACCAGAAGCTGGCCGGCATGACCGGTACTGCGGACACCGAAGCCTATGAATTCAATCAGATTTATGGGCTCGAGGTCGCGGTGATCCCGACTCATAAACCGATGATTCGCGACGATGCCGCTGACCTGGTTTATCTGCATGACAACGACAAGTTTGAAGCGATTATTACCGACATCGAAGAGCGGCGCGAGAAGAAGCAGCCAGTTCTGGTCGGTACCGCATCGATCGAGAACTCGGAGTTACTTTCCGACCTGCTGCGTAAAAAGAAAATTCCGCACGAAGTGCTGAACGCCAAACAGCATGCTCGCGAAGCAGACATCGTGGCCCAGGCCGGTCAACCTGGTGCCATAACGATTGCTACAAACATGGCGGGGCGCGGTACTGACATCGTGCTGGGCGGCAACCTCGATGCCGAGCTGGCAGGGGTCGCCGAGGACGACGAGCAGACCAGGGAAAAGATACGCCACGACTGGCAGCAGCGTCATGAACTGGTGCTGCAGGCGGGCGGTCTGCACATTGTCGGTACCGAACGGCATGAGTCACGGCGTATTGATAACCAGTTGCGCGGACGCGCCGGTCGTCAGGGCGATCCGGGCTCCAGCCGCTTCTATATCTCACTCGATGACAACCTGATGCGGATTTTTGCTGATCCGACGCGAACCAAAGCACTGTTGTCGCGGGTCGGAATGCAGGAAGGTGAGGCAATAGAGAGCAGGTTGCTCAGCAAACAGATAGAAAAGGCGCAGCGTAAAGTTGAAGCGCATAACTTTGATATCCGCAAGAACCTGCTGGAATACGATGATGTAGCCAACGACCAGCGTCGCGTCATCTATGCGCAGCGCTCCGAGCTAATGTCGGCTGATGACGTCGAAGATGCGGTCCAGGGAATACGTGATGAAGTTGTTGGCGACATCGTCGACGAGTATCTGCCACCGGACAGCGTCGAAGAGCAATGGAATACTGCCGGGCTGGAGCAGGCGCTGGAGCGTGATTTTGGTGCGCGCCTGGCCGTGCGTGAGTGGCTCGAGACAGAGACCAAGCTGAATCGTGACCAGCTGCGCGAACGCATCATCGACAAGATCGATGAGCAATACCAGGAAAAAGTGACATCCATCGGCGCCCCGGTTATCCGTCACCTGGAAAAGGCGGTGATGCTGCAACAGCTCGACCTGCAATGGAAAGAGCACCTCGCGGCGATGGATTATCTGCGTCAGGGCATCCATCTGCGTGGCTACGCGCAGAAGAACCCCAAGCAGGAATACAAGCGCGAGTCGTTCGAGATGTTTTCTGCCATGCTGGATCGGGTGAAGCACGATGTCACTGCAATACTGTGCAAAGTGCAGGTGCGCTCCGAGCAGGAAGTCGATGAAATGGAGCAACGCCGCCGGCGACGCGCGGAGGCCGCCATGCGTGCGCAACATCCGGTGGCGCTGGGCGCAACCGCGGCCAGCGGTGCCGGCGGTCAGCAGGCTCCGGCACCGGCCGCGGAAGCGCATTCGCCATTCGTGCGTGATGGTCGCAAGATCGGGCGCAATGAGCCTTGCCCGTGTGGATCGGGTAAAAAATACAAGCAGTGTCACGGCCGCATCGGCTGATCTGCCAAAAACCGTATGCCCCGGCACATCGAAGTAATCGCCGGTGTAATCACCGACGCCAGCGGCCGCGTATTGTTGGCGCAACGCCTGCCCGGCAGCCACATGGCCGGACGCTGGGAGTTTCCCGGTGGCAAGCTGGAGCCGGGTGAACTTGAGCGCGAAGGGTTGGTGCGTGAGCTGACCGAAGAGCTGGCGATCGAAGTGACTGCAGCCAGTCCGCTGATAGGCCTGCGTCATGAATATCCCGATCGTGTCGTGGACCTGGCCATCTGGCGGGTTGATAGCTATCGCGGCACACCGACCGGCGCGGAAGGCCAGGCGCTTTGCTGGGCAGGCGTGGATTCACTGCACACCATCGATCTGCTCGAAGCTGATTTGCCGATCATCGATGCGTTGCGGCTGCCCGCATTGCAGGCGATTACGCCGCCTGATCTTACCGATCCGCAGCTGCTCGAACAGCAGGTCATCGATGCCGTGTCGCGCGGTGCCGGCATGTTGCAGCTGCGTCTGCCGGCCGCGACGGTTGCGCAGTTACGCGAGCTTGTCGGGATAGCGGTCGCCGCAGCCCGGGGTTGCAGGGTGATTGTTAATGGCGAGCCGCGGACAGCTGCGATGCTTGCGCGGGATGGTGGCGCAGCCGGGATCCATGTGCCGTCGCGATTCCTGCCGGCGCTGGAAGAAACCGGCAGGCCGGATGAGCTGGTGTTGGGGGTTTCCTGTCATGATGCCGATGAGCTGGCACTGGCGGTTCGCTGTGGTGCCAACTATGCCAGTCTAAGCCCGGTGCGGGCGACTTTGTCTCATCCAGATGCAGTGCCAATTGGCTGGGATCATTTTGAGGCGCTGGCCCGGGCGGCCAATTTGCCCGTTTATGCGCTGGGCGGGGTGGTTCGCGACGACCTCGATCGCGCTCGCCGGGCCGGCGCGCAGGGTATTGCCGGCATTACGTCTTTCTTTCGCTAGCTGTCCGGCTGCGTATCACCCGGGTCGCTGATGCGGTGTTCTTCGTTGAACCACTCGCCGAGGTCGATAAGCCGGCAACGCTCACTGCAGAACGGACGCCAGCGCGCAGCACTGCTCCAGGTGACGGACGCTCTGCAAGTGGGGCAGGCCACGACGATGGAGCTGCTGGCATCGGCCTGCGACACGCCCGGCTCTTTGCTCATTCAGCAGCAGGAAAGGTAAAAATCGACGTTCTCGTCGGTTTGTGCCGGGCGGCTGCCAATATCGTTCCAACGCTGGAAGCGAACGGTGAAGCGGTGCTGGTTGCCACTTATTTCCGGATACACACCGGCATCTTCCGGCAAGCCGACTCGCAGCAGCTGGGTGCCGGAGTTTCGTTCGAGCACATGCTGAAACATGCCGCTTACTGCGGTGTGTTCGGCTGGCGCTGCACTCTCACGCGTGAGCCACAATAGTTTTATGACGGCATCGCGTAGCGGGACGAGCGATTCCATCCATTGATTGAAATCACTGCGTCGTTGTTCGAAGGAATTATTCAGCCAGAAGCTGTAGTCCGGCAGGTCGAATTCGCATGTACCGCCAGGTATTGCACTGCGGTGGCGTACCGAGCTGAGAAAGTCGCAATCAGCGAGCTGCCGGGTGAGTTTCTTGTTGCAGCCACTGAGCTTGTCGCGCAGTGACTGCACCGAGGTCAGCAAGGCGGCAAGCCGCGCATTGTCGACACCAGGGCGGGCACGAAACTGTTCCAGGTCAAACGCGTATCGCTCCAGTTCGTGCAGTACATCCTTACGGACGTCCGCACGGGTAACGATGGCGAGGATATCCAGCAGGCTGCTGATCGCCGCCCGTGTCGCCCACGAGTCACGCGCGTTGGCGTGGTGCGATGTCTGGCGGAACAAGAACTCGAGACGCAGCAGCGTTCGCATCCGCTCGGTGAGCGGTTGTTCGAACGTGACCAGTTGCAGAGCCTGCTCCGTGGCAAGCGTTGGTGCGGGACTAGTCATTCTTGCCCTGCGATCCCCCTTTGCGAGGGGACCAAAATAGCAAGCCTGAGCGAAAATACAAGCAGCGTCAGGCAGCTAGCGCCCGGTAGGTGCGGTCCAGCCGGGCCACTGCGGCCCGCAGCCGATCGAGTCCGTCGGCATTTACCAACACGTCATCGGCGCCGGCCAGCCGTTCTGACCGGCTGATTTGTGCCGCAAGTATCTGTCGCGCCGTGGTTTCATCGCTGCCATCACGGGCAGTCAGTCGCTCCAGCTGCAATTGTTGCGGGCAGTCAACAACCAGGACACGGTCAACCAGCGTTTGCATGCCGGTTTCGAACAGCAGAGGAATCACCAGCAGACGATAGGGGCCTTCCGCGGCCTTGGCCCTGGCCAGCATCGTGGCACGGATGGGCGGGTGCAAAATAGCCTCGAGCCGGTGTCGCATGGCCGGGTCGGCGAACACCAGCGCGCGCATTTGCTGACGATCGAGCTGGCCGTCAGCGTCAAGGACAGACGCGCCGAATTCCGCAGCTATTTCTTTCAGCGCCGGCTGTCCCGGCATGACCAGTTCGCGGGCGATAAGGTCGCTGTCGATAACCGCTACGTCGCACTCGGAAAACATCGTTGCAACGGTGGACTTGCCGCTGGCAATGCCGCCGGTAAGGCCAATTCTCATGGGGCGCTCATGACATGCCGGTGATACGCATATAGTGGCCGGTCAGTGTGTCACCCCACATCAGCGCAATCCAGCCGGCCGCAGCCAGAAACGGGCCAAACGGCATGGGCACCTCGCGGCCGTGTCGCGCGAGCAGTATCAGGGCAACTCCGACCACGGCACCCACAACCGCACTCAGGATGATGATCAGGGGAAGTGCCTGCCACCCGAGCCAGGCACCAAGTGCACCGAGCAGCTTGAAATCGCCGTAGCCCATCCCCTCCTTGCCGGTCGTGAGCTTGAACAGCTGGTAAACCGACCACAACGACAGGTAGCCGGCAGCGGCACCAATGATTGCGGTGCGCGGATCGATAAACAGACGTTGTGCATCTGCCTGCGGGTAAAACAGGCTGAGAAAAAGTCCAAGCCACAACAGCGGCAGCGTTATCGAATCCGGCAGCAGCTTTGTATCGAAATCGATGCCGGCCAGGGTGACCAGTGACCAGGTTAATGCCAAGGCTGCCACAGTCTCCCAGGTAACGCCGAAACGCCATGCGACCAGTGCGGAAAGGATACCGGTCAGCAGTTCAACCAACGGGTAGCGGACCGATATGGATTGACCGCAGCCGGCGCATTTCCCTCGCAGCAGCAGCCAGCTCAACAGCGGAACATTCTCACTGGCGCGGATGGGCCGGTTGCACCCGGGGCAGGCCGAACGCGGTCGCAGCAGGTTGTATGGGGTTTGCTCCGGGGCCTCGCGTTGTTCCAGCTCAGCGCACTGCCGGCGCCAGTCCTGCTCCATCATGATGGGCAGACGGTGGATCACTACATTGAGGAAGCTGCCGATAGTCAGGCCAAACAGACCCGCGACCGCGGCAAACATTGCCGGCATTTGCTGCAGCAATTCGAGGATTTCATTCACAGGCGCGCCATGTCTGCTGTGCTGTGGTTGTGCCCGCGGCCAGAGCCTGCTGCCGCGAACGCCAGAATTTCACCGCGGCCGGAGCAGCCGGAGCCGCTGCCAGCCATCGTGCGATCAGCCGACCACCGCAGCCATCTTGAAGATCGGCAGGTACATTGCGACAACCAGGCCGCCGACGAGGATACCGAGAATGCCCATGATGAGCGGTTCCAGCAGGCTGCTCATACTGTCAACAGCGGTATCGACCTCCTCTTCGAAGAAGTCAGCCACCTTGGCAGACATCTGGTCGAGTGAGCCGGATTCTTCACCAATGGCAATCATCTGTACCGCCATGTTTGGGAACAGATCGGAATCTTCCATTGAGCGCTGCAGGCGCTGGCCGGTTGAGACTTCCTCTTTCATCCTGAGCGTCGCGTGCTCGTAGACGATATTGCCGGTGGCACCGGCAACCGACTGCAGAGCCTCGACCAGCGGCACGCCGGCGGCAAACATGGTCGACAGCGTCCGGGAAAAACGGGCGATTGCGGCTTTGGTCAGGATTGCACCGATTATCGGTAGTTTCAGTGCAACACGGTCGAGAAAGTGGCGGAATTTCGCTGAGCGTTTCTTGACGAAAATGAATGCGCTGATTGCGGCGGCCACGACCGCCACCATGAACAGGCCCTTGGTTCTGACCAGGACTGACAGGTTGATCACCATCAACGTAAAGCCTGGCAGGTCGGCGCCAAAACCGGAAAACATGGATTCGAACTGCGGGATCACGAAGATCAGAAGAATCGCCGTGACGATAAACGCAACGACCAGTACAGCGGCAGGGTAGAACAGAGCCTTCTTGATTTTTTTCTTGATCGACTCGGTTTTTTCCTTGTAGGTGGCAATCTTGTCGAGCAGTGTTTCCAGAGCACCGGCCTGTTCACCGGCCGCGACCAGGTTTACGTACAGGTCGTCGAAGTACAACGGATGCTGACCCAGCGACTCGGCCAGGCTGGTGCCGCCTTCGACGCTGGCCTTAACAGCCAGTACCAGCTTCTGCATGGCACGGTTTTCGTTGCCGGTGCCGATGATGTCGAACGCCTGCACGAGTGGTACGCCGGACGTCATCATGGTTGCGAGCTGACGACTGAATATGGCGATATCGAGCGGCGTTACCTTACCTTCGCTGAACAGCGTACGCTGCTTGCGAATTTTTACCGGCATGACACCCTGGCGACGCAGCTCCGAGCGCACGGCAGTCTCGCTGGCTGCCATCGTCTTGCCCTTTATACGCTTGCCGCGTCGGTCAGTGCCTTCCCAGTTGAACGGAAACTGTTTTACCGCAGTGGATTCAGCCATGGTTCTCTAACTTACCCTTTCCTTGAATATCTGGTGACAGCATCAATCGACGGTGACGCGATTGACCTCTTCGAGGCTGGTAACGCCATCGATAACTTTCTGCAGGCCTGCCCGGCGCAGGTCCCACACGCCTTCCTCGGACGCCTGGTCGCCAATCTGCAAGGCGTTTCCGCCGCCCATAATAATGCGACCCATTTCTTCGCTTACGGGCATAACCTGGTAGATGCCGACTCGCCCCTTGTAGCCATCGCTGCAACGGTTGCAGCCGACCGGGCCATAGACGGTGATGCCTGCGTCAATCATTTCCTGGTCAAAGCCTTCCTGCAGCAACGCTTCGTCCGGGATGTCACGCGGCTCGCGGCAGTCGCCGCACAATCGGCGTGCGAGGCGCTGGGCGATAATCAGGCTGACCGAAGTAGCGATGGCGTAAGGCTTGACGCCCATGTCGACAAGGCGCGTCAGTGTGCGCGGCGCGTCGTTGGTATGCAGCGTGGACAGCACAAGGTGACCGGTCTGTGCTGCCTTGATGGCAATCTCTGCCGTTTCCAGGTCGCGAATCTCACCGACCATGATGATATCCGGATCCTGTCGCAGGAATGCCTTCAATGCCGAGGCAAATGTGAGCCCGACCTTGGTGTTGATATTGACCTGGTTGATACCCGGCAGGTTGATTTCGGCCGGATCTTCGCAGGTGGAGATATTTCGATCTTCGGTGTTGAGAATATTGAGCCCGGTATACAGCGACACGGTCTTACCACTACCCGTGGGTCCGGTTACCAGGATCATGCCGTACGGCTTGGCGAGGTTTTCCATGTAAAACTGCTTCTGGAAGGCCTCGTAGCCGAGCGCATCGATACCCAGTTTTGCGCTGCTCGGGTCCAGAATACGCAGCACAATCTTTTCGCCGAAAAGCGTCGGGCAGGTGCTGACACGAAAATCAATGGCCCGGTTTTTCGACAGCTTCATCTTGATCCGGCCGTCCTGCGGGACGCGACGTTCGGCTATATCCAGTCGCGCCATGACCTTCAGGCGAGCAGCAACTTTGCCGGCCAGCTGCACCGGTGGCAGGGCAACCTCTTTTAGGATGCCATCCAGGCGCGTGCGAACACGAAAACTTTTTTCGTACGGCTCGAAATGGACATCCGATGCGCCTCTCTTGATGGCGTCGAGCAAAATCTTGTTGACGAAGCGCACTACCGGTGCGTCTTCGATATCGTCACGGCTGATATCGTCGTCAGCGGATTCATCGCCGCCGGTTACTTCGAGGTTCTCGAGATCGAAGTCATCGTCGTCAAACGCCTCGAATGACGAGCTGTCGACTGCCTCGAGTGCGGCCGTCAGCACCTGCTCGAGCTTGTGCTCCTCGACAACAATGGTGTCGACGCCCATGCCGGTCTGGAACTTGATCTCATCCAGCGCCTGCAGGTTGGTTGGGTCAGACAGCCCGAGAAACAGGCGCTTGCCACGCCGCTGCAGCGGCAGCACGCGGTGCTTGCCGAGCAGTTTTTCGTCGACAAGGCGTACGATGTCGAGATCGGGCTCGATAACGTCGAGATCGAGCAGCGGGACGCCAAACTCCTGTGACGCGGCGATGGCGACATCGCGGGCGTCCGCCAGGTTGTTTTGTACGATATAGGTGACCAGCGGCGTGTTTTGCTGCTTGGCCGCGGCCTTTGCTTCGATGGCGGCCGCCTCGTCGAGGATGCCATCCTGGGCCAGCCGGCGGGGCAGGCCGCTCAGCGCTGATTTCATGCTCGTTGCTGCTGCCATGGACTCGTTCTGTAAAAAAACCGTCCGGGAAGTTTAGCTCAATCGCAGAGGCCAAACCTCTCTTTATGTCACAGTTTTATGAAGTTTTGTCGCTACCCGGTGGGGCGCAACAGCCTGTAATTATTGGCAATAAGTAGGCAGGTACTTGCCGGGGAAGTCAACCGTGGTGCAGGCCCAGATCAGGTCGGCACCAGCGGGTGACCCGGTCCACGTGACCTGGCCGGTAGCGCCCGCGGACATGTTGCCAAGCGTATACGTGATTGCACGCCCCGCTTCATCCCAGGAGACGTTGCCGGTCATGTATTTGCTGCGATCCGACGAGACCTCGACGCCGACTTCCGAGAGATCGGTCGGCACGGCACCGTTAAAGTGAAAATGTTCGCGGATCCTGGCGCGGTCATCACGTGCCAGCACCAGGATCTCGCTGACCTGGCTGCGCACGATGTAGTCCTGGTAGGCAGGTATTGCCAACGCGGCGATTATGCCGATGATCGCGACCACGATCATCAGTTCGATCAGCGTGAAGCCACGCTGGGCATAAGAAAGGGCCCCCTGTTCGCACAGGGGGCCCCGGTACATGCATGGTGTGGTCATTCCCTTGTCCAGACGCATGATAAGTAGATCGTACCGCTTAGGAGCCAGTGCAGCTCTTCGGCAGGTATTTCTGGTCGGCGTCGCTGGTGCAGTCCCAGGTGAACGCGCCCTTCACAGTCTCCAGGTTAGCTGGCGGCGTGAAGGTGACTTTCTTGCTCTGGATGTTGCTGCCAACGCCGGTCGGCTTCATCGCAACTTCGATGACGCCGCTGCCGCCGGTTACGGTCAGCGAGTTGGCATACTTGCCAGCTGAGCCTGCAGCAATGTCCAGTTCAAGAGCAGTAATGTCTGCGGCAACCGGATAGGCGCCGTTGGTCTGCGCGAATTCGGCGATAGCCGTTTTGGCGCTTGAGACTACGGTGAATGCTTCACCGATCTGCGCGCGCTGCGTGTAATCCTGGTATGCCGGGATAGCAATGGCGGCCAGGATGCCAATGATCGCCACGACGATCATGAGTTCGATAAGGGTAAAACCCTGTTGCTTCTTCATCTATAACTCCTCCGGAGAGTAAACTTCATAACAAACTTGCGGCGTCCCAGTGCGCCTGCAGCAGTAGCAATGCAAGCGCTGTGCCAGAATTCCCCGTCAGATTGTAACTACATGATATTTCGAGAAAATAGCTACGCTGGTTATCGAGTGTGAAGCGCTGCCGTTACCTGGATGGTCAGCTGACGTCACCATGTGACGCGAATTGTCACCCGGTTACGGCAGATAAAGTGTGATCCGCGTCACAAAGCCAGGCAGGCGTGGTTTTACTTCTTTATTCCAGCCCAAGTTTCTTGATGCGGTAACGCAGTGCGCGAAAGCTGATGCCGAGCAGTCTGGCTGCGGCCGTCTTGTTGTATTTGGTTTGCTCCAGCGCACGGATAATAGTCTGGCGCTCGACATCGTCCAGACGCTGAGTCAGCGTGGCGCTCAGGTCGTCAGGTTCCGTGGCAGCGACCGCCTCATCGCCGCCAGCCCGCAGCTGCAGGTCTTCCTGGCTGATACGTTCGCCGCTGGCCAGGGTCATCGCGCGTTCCAGTATGTTCTCCAGCTCCCTTACATTGCCCGGGAAATGATACTGCCGTAATGCCTCGCGGGCGTTTTCGCTCAGGGCCGGCGTGGCAACCTCCCAGGTCTCGGCAAGCCGGGCGAGGATGCTGTCCGCGATTGCCAGAACATCGTTACCGCGTTCGCGCAACGGCGGCACACATAGTTCGATGACATTGATCCGGTAGTAAAGGTCCTCGCGAAACTTGCCGGCGGCCACCAGTTCGGCAAGATCCCTGTGGGTGGCGCTCAGGATACGCACGTCAACGGCTTGTTCGTGTGCCTCGCCCAGCGGTCGCACCGCTTTTTCCTGGATGGCGCGCAGCAGCTTTACCTGCATATGCAGCGGCAGGTCGGCCACCTCGTCGAGGAACAGCGTTCCGCCGCCTGCACTGCGGAACAGCCCGTCCTTGTCATTGACCGCTCCGGTAAAACTGCCTTTACGGTGACCGAAAAACTCGCTTTCCATCAGTTCGGTCGGGATTGCGCCGCAGTTGACCGGCACGAAGGCCTGTTCACTGCGCGGCCCCGAATCGTGAATCAGTCGGGCGACCAGTTCCTTGCCGGTCCCGGATTCGCCGCTGATATGCACCGGCGCCTGGCTGCGCGCGACCTTGATAATCATCTCGCGCACCTTTGACATCGCACGCGATTCGCCGATTAGCTTATCTTCCGGTACTGGATGGTCACCGGCGCCGCGCAAACGCAATGCCGTCTGCACCAGTCGGCGCAGGTTTTCCAGGTCGACAGGTTTGGAGACGAAATCAAAGGCACCAAGCTTCAGCGCCTGTACCGCCGCCTCGACGTTGCCGTGTGCGGTAATTACAGCAACCGGTACCTGGTCAGCATTGACCTGGATCCACTCCACCAGCTCCAGGCCGTTGCCGTCAGGCAGGCGCATATCGGTCAGGCACAGGTCAAATGAATGGTCGGCCAGCAGCCGTCGGGCGCCATCGAGATCGGCCGCCGCGTCGGTGGCCACGTTCATCCGTCGCAGCGTAATCGTCAGCAGCTCACGAATATCTGCCTCGTCGTCGACGATCAGTGCACGTGCTTCACTCATACGGTCCACCGCTGCGGGTCGGCAAAGATTATCTGGAAACGGCTGCCACCACCTTCCCGGCGCAGGTAGCGCAGACCGGCGTTGTTACAGTCACACAGCTCGCGGGCAATGAAAAGGCCCAGGCCCGTCCCGTCGTGCGCAGCAGTAAAAAAGGGCTCGAAAATTCGATCGACCAGTTCATCGGCGATGCCTGAACCACGATCGAGCACCTCCAGTACCGGGCGGTCACTGGCCTTGTGGCGGCCACTGTACATGCTGAGCGTCACTGCACCGTCGGCCGCGCGCGCATAGCGAACAGCATTCTCACACAGGTTCCACAGCACCTGATGCAGATGGCTCGGGTCGAATCGTATGGCCAGTTCTGGCTCGTCGTGCTGGATTGATACTGATGAGTCGCCCAGCTGGTTGGCGGCAGCAAACTCGCTGACAAAGTCCGCCAGCCATTCGCCGAGCACTATCTGCTGCGGCCGCGTGTTGTCTCGTCGTGACAGCTGCAGCACATTTTCTATGATGGTGTTAACTCTGCCTGCCTGCTTGTGGATGATATCGGTCAGTCGTCGTTCATCTGCGGGAATGGCATCCGATTCGGCCAGCAGCTGGCCGGCGTGACTTATGGCGCCAACCGGGTTACGGATTTCATGGGCAATGCTGGCGCTGAGCCTGCCAAGGGCTGCCAGCTTGGCCTGCTGTACGCGTTCGGACAGCTGGGTGGCGTCCTCAAGAAAGATCAGCGCGGCAGCGGGGCGCGCGCGCCCCAGCGGCGCGAAATGTGGCGTTATTAACGTGGCGCCGTCAGCGGCGGCAAAAGGCGAAAAGCCTGTTTGCACTTCACCGGCGTGCCGGCGCCAGTCACTCGTCAACTCGTACAGCTCGGGCGAAATATCACGCAGCGGTCTTCCGCCGGCAGGCCAGCTGATACCGAGGTGTTTGGCCGCGGAGGCGTTCATCAGGCGCACGCGATTGGCGTCATCAATGACCACGATGCTTTCACGCAGGTGCTGGACGATATATTCATTCAGCTCGGCCAGGTTCGCCAGATCAACGCCTCGCTGCTCCGCCAGCGCATCGGATTCGGCAATGCGTCGGGCCAGAGGCTGTGCTGCCACGGATATCAGGAATACGATTGCGCCGAGAACTCCGGAGGCTGTGTAGTCTGCAGCGGTTGTTATCCCTTCGAATTGCGACAGAGCCTGTTCAAACAGGATTGTCAGCGCCGCAATTGCCGCGAAAGAAACCGCAGTCCGGGCAGGCATCATCAGGCTCGCTGCACCCATGGAAATTATCAGCAGGTTGCCCAGTCCGCTTTGTATGCCGCCGCTGGCATGCATCAGTACGGTCACGGCCGCGATATCTATCGCCAGCTGGATCGAGATTTGTACTGTGTAAGTCGCAATACGGTTGGCAATCGCCCACCAGCTGAACAGACCGCAAATCAGGTAGGCACAAGCAACTGCGATAAATAGTTGTGGCTGCTCGGTGCCGATGATGCGCGGATCCGAGGTAATCGCGAACAGGACGAGTAGCGCTACGGCGACGAAAACCCGGTAAATGTTGAGTAGCGAAATGACTCGCCAGGCGAGGTCGGGCGCCCTGGCCTGCGTGGCCACGCCGGCAAGGCCGCCGCCGGAAACTTCGGCCGGCGCCGGTGACGCTGCTGCGTTGGGTTCACTGGCTTGCACCGGGTTATTTTAACCTGCACTGGCAGCACGACCGGGAACCGGCTCACGCTTTGCTTCGGTGGGTGGTTTGCTCCAGAATACGCGCTTTCCGCCCGCCCGGGGATCGAGGCAGATGAATCTTCACGAATACCAGTCCAAACAGCTGTTCGCCGATTACGGCATCCCGGTGCCTGACGGGCATCCGGCGCATACTCCCGAGGACGCTGTCCAGGCGGCGCGTGACCTCGGCGGCGAATTATGGGTCGTAAAGGCGCAGGTGCACGCAGGTGGCCGCGGTAAAGGCGGTGGCGTCAAGCTGGTCCGCGAGCTCGACGAAGTGTCGGAGGCCGCCGAATCCCTGCTTGGCAGCCGGCTGGTCACGCCCCAGACCACCGCAGAGGGATTGCCGGTAAACACGGTGCTGGTTGAGTGCGGCACCGATATCGACCGCGAGCTGTATCTCAGCATGTTGATCGACCGCGCTTCAGAGCGGATCGTTGTAATGGCGTCTGCAGCCGGTGGTATGGACATCGAAGAAGTTGCCGCCAGCACGCCGGAAAAGATTTTTCGCGTACTGATCCATCCGGCGGCGGGCCTGATGGGTTACCAGTGTCGCCAGCTTGCTTTCGGGCTCGGCTTGCAGGGAAAACAGATCGGCGCCTTCAGCAAGATCCTGCAGTCCCTGTATCGGCTGTTCACCGAGAAAGACGCCAGCCTGGTGGAGGTCAACCCGCTGGTAGTGACCGGCAGCGGCGAAGTAATGGCGCTGGACGCAAAGATTGATATCGAATCAAACGCTTTGTTCCGCCAGCCGGCCGTGCTGGAAAAACGTGATCCCACCCAGGAAGACGAAATGGAGCATCGTGCCAGCGCGCATGGGCTCAACTATGTCTCTCTCGATGGCTCGATCGCCTGCATGGTGAACGGCGCGGGTCTCGCGATGGCGACGATGGACCTGATAAAGCTGCACGGTGGCGAGCCGGCTAATTTTCTCGACGTCGGCGGCGATGCCACGAGCGAGCGGGTTGCTTCTGCGTTTAAACTGATTCTGTCGAACGAAAAAGTGACTGCAATACTCGTGAATATCTTCGGCGGCATCGTTCGCTGTGACCTGATCGCCGAGGGCATCATCGCGGCAGTAAAAGAGGTCGGTGTTTCCATTCCGGTCGTCGTGCGACTGGAAGGCACCAATGTGGAAAAAGGACGCCAGCTGCTGGCAGAAAGCGGGCTGGACATCATCGCGGCAGATGACCTGACCGATGCGGCAAAGAAAGTGGTCGGCGCGGCTGGCTGACGAGGTATACAAATGAGCGTTTTAGTCGGCAAGGACACAAAGATCATCTGCCAGGGGTTGACCGGGCGGCAGGGAACTTTCCACAGTAAACAGTGCATCGAGTACGGCACCAAAGTGGTTGCGGGCGTGACACCCGGGCGCGGCGGTGAAACCCATCTCGATTTGCCGGTCTACGACACAATGCGCGAAGCCGTGGGGGAGACCGGTGCAACTGTCAGCATGATCTATGTGCCAGCGCCATTCGCGGCTGATGCAATCGCCGAGGCAATCGACGCCGGGATCGAGCTGGTCGTGTGTATTACCGAAGGTGTGCCGGCGCAGGATATGGTGCGCGTCAAGGCGATGATGGCCGAGCGGGAGTGCCGGCTGATCGGGCCGAACTGCCCTGGCATCATCACGCCGGGCGAATGCAAGATCGGGATCATGCCCGGTTTCATCCACAAGCCAGGCTGTATCGGCGTTATTTCGCGTTCCGGTACGCTCACATACGAGGCGGTGTACCAGACCACCTGCAACGACCTCGGGCAGTCAACCTGCATCGGCATCGGTGGAGATGCAGTGCGCGGAATGGACTTTATCGACTGTCTCAAGCTGTTTGAAGCTGATGATCAGACACGCGGCATTGTAATGGTCGGTGAGATCGGTGGCAGCGACGAAGAAGCTGCTGCTGAATATATTCGCGATAACGTCAGCAAACCTGTAGTTGCCTATATTGCCGGCGTAACCGCGCCACCCGGAAAACGGATGGGTCATGCGGGTGCGATCGTATCCGGCGGCAAGGGAACGGCAGCGGAAAAATTCAAGGCACTGGAGGCTGCCGGCGTGACGACGGTTCGTTCCCCGGCCGATCTGGGCAGCGCAATCAAGTCGCGTCTGGGGAACTGAAGAACAGCCAATTGGTGCGGTTCCCGCAGTGCGCAGCATCACCGGTTAGTGCATATCTGAAAGATGGCAAAGACGATCCGCTTCGCGCTGGCGCAACTCGACTTCACGGTCGGTGATGTTGACGGCAATGCAGAGCGCGTATTGGCAGCGTGTGCCACCGCGCGTGATGAACTTGACGCTGATGTCATTGTTTTTCCCGAGTTGACGCTTACCGGTTACCCGCCCGAAGACCTGCTGTTTCATGCCGGCCTGCGTTATCGTGTCGAGAAAGCACTGCAGCGGGTGTGCAATGAAATTACGGGTATCACAGCGCTTGTTGGTTATCCCGAGTTCGATGGCCACATCTACAACACCATTGCGCTGATGCGTGACGGTGAGTCAATTGCAACCTACCGTAAACAGATCCTGCCGAACTATGGGGTCTTTGACGAAAAGCGATATTTCCGCCCGGGCCAACAAACCTGTGTGCTGCCGGTGCATGGTTGTCCGGTTGCGCTGACAATTTGCGAGGACATATGGGAGCCGGGACCGGTGGCCGGTGCACGTGCCGCTGGTGCGAAGCTGGTGCTCAACCCGACGGCATCACCTTATGCAATCGATAAGCAGGAAAGGCGCGAGCAGGTGATGCGGGCTCGCGTGGCCGAGTCGGGCTTGTCTATTATTTACGTTAATCACGTTGGCGGTCAGGACGAACTGGTTTTCGACGGCGTCTCGACGGCAATAGACAGCAACGGCGATATCGTTCTGCGCGCCCCGGCATGTAAAGACGGTATCTACCTGGTCGAGGCAGATCCGCAATCCGGTCGGCTCAGCGCGGCACCCGGATCAGTGCACAGCCCCGATCCGCTCGACAAGAGTGTTTACGATGCCATTGTGCTCGGGGTTCGCGACTATGTGCGCAAGAACGGGTTCCCCGGGGTAATTATCGGTTTGTCCGGCGGCATAGATTCGGCCCTCACGCTGGCTATCGCATCCGATGCGCTCGGCCCTGAACGGGTGCGTGGTGTGCTGATGCCATCGCGATACACAGCAAACATGAGCATCGAGGACGCGCGCGCGGAGGCCGAAGCGCTCGGCGTCGAGCATCACCTTATTTCGATAGAACCGATGTTTGAGGCAACGCTGGGGTCGCTGCAGGAGTTATTTGCCGGTTTGCCGGCCGACTCCACCGAAGAGAATATCCAGGCGCGCTGTCGCGGCATTATCCTGATGGCGATTTCCAACAAGACCGGGCGCATGGTGCTGACCACCGGGAACAAGAGCGAAATGGCCGTCGGGTACGCAACCCTTTACGGTGATATGGCCGGCGGATTTGCACCGATCAAGGACTGCAGCAAAACACTGGTTTATCGCCTGGCGCGTTACCGGAATTCCGTCTCTGCCGTAATTCCTGAAAGGGTATTCACGCGGCCACCATCGGCAGAGCTGGCGCCGGACCAGAAAGATACCGATTCGCTCCCGCCCTACGACGTACTCGATGCCATCCTGGAGGCATTTATCGAAGAGGACTGCTCAGTCGAGCAGATTGCGGCGCGTGGTTACGATCGCGAGACTGTCGTGCGGGTACTGCACATGGTCAAGCGAAATGAATATAAACGGCGCCAGGCGCCACCGGGTGTCCGGGTTAGTCGGCGTGGCTTCGGCCGGGACTGGCGTTACCCGATAACCTCGGGTTACTAGCTGGCGGGACGCTCGGGCTTAACTTCCTTGTTGCGACGAAACAGGCCGCGTTTCTTCTTGCCCGAGCTTGTCGCTACCTGGTTCTCGCGCAGCACCCGCTCTGCATCTTCGGCCAGATCGTCCATGCCGAGTTCACGATATGACCGCGCCATAATCTGTAGCGCCTCGGTCACCACGCTGGTGTCCTGGAAATCCTCGACTACGTTCCTGGCCCGACGCGCGGCCGCAACCCAGGCGCGGCGATCGGCATAATAATTGGCCACATAGACTTCGAACCGGGCCAGCCTTTCGCGCAGGTGCACCATGCGTTGCCGGGCATCGGGCGCGTAGTCGCTTTCCGGGAAGCGGCGCACCAGCTCGGAAAAATAGGATAACGAGCGTTCAGCATCGGCCGGCGGTCGCTGCGCCAGGTCTACGCCGAACAGTTTCTCGATCGCATTGGCGTCGCGATCGAAATATATCAATCCGCGCAGATAGTACGCATAGTCAATATCGGGATACGTCGGGTTCTCACGTATGAACTCGTTCGCAGCATCGATGGCTGACTCAATGTTACCAACCTTGTAGTAGGCATAAATCAGGTCGAGCTGTCCGCGACGGGTGTACTCGCTGAACGGAAAGTAAATTTCGAGCTGTTCCAGCAGCGTGACAGCGCGATCGTAGCCACCTACATCAATCTGCTTTTTGGCAGTTTCATACAACGTTGCGTCGTTCCGCCGGGATCGCCCCTCTTCGTCGAGTGTGGCATCCTTGCCACCACAAGCTGCCAGCAGCAGGGCGAGCAGTGATAGTGCCAATAGAGAGCTTGATCTTGTTTGCATGGGATGGCCGGCCGGGATGAAGCAACGCGGAGTATACATCACGGGCCACCGGGCGATGGAGATTTGATGACGGTGGAAATCGAAAGCCATGAAGGGCAGGTGCCGGAAGAGAAGGCCGGCAAGAGGCTGGACCAGACGCTGGCGGAAATGTTCCCGGATTTTTCACGTTCGCGACTGAAAACCTGGATCGAAGCCGGGCTGGTCGAGGTCAACGGCCAGATGTGGCGGCCACGCGACCGTCTGCACGGTGGCGAGAAGGTCGTCGTGCATGCCATGCACGAACCCGTTGTCGAGGTACGGCCGGAAGCCATCCCGATAGAAATCGTGCATGAGGATGCTGATTTGCTGGTGGTAAACAAAGCGGCCGGAATGGTCGTACACCCCGGTGCCGGCAACCGAAGCGGAACACTGCAAAACGCACTGCTTCACTTTGACAGTCGTCTTGCCACATTGCCGCGTGCCGGGATCGTGCATCGGCTCGATAAGGACACCAGCGGGCTGCTGGTTATCGCGCGGACTTTGCGGGCGCACACCGCGCTGGTGCAGGCGCTTGCTGCGCGGCACATTTCGCGAGAGTACTACGCAGTTTGCCAGGGCGTGATGATCAGTGGCGGTACTGTCGACGCGCCTATCGGTCGTCATCCGGTGGACCGCATTCGTATGGCCGTGGTGCCCGGTGGGCGACCGGCGCTCAGCCATTACCGGATTGCCGAGCGCTTTGCAGCGCATACGCTGGTGCAGGTTGCCCTCGAGTCCGGCCGCACTCACCAGATACGCGTTCACATGAAACACATTGGCCACCCACTGGTGGGCGACCCCCTGTATGGCGGGCGGCTGGCAATTCCGGCCAACGCCTCGGAGTCATTGCATGGCGCGCTGCATGGGTTTCGTCGTCAGGCGCTGCACGCAACGCGCCTGGCTCTGACGCATCCGGTCAGCGGTGCACAGCTCGAGTGGAACTCCGCTATGCCGGATGACCTGCAGGCGCTGCTGGATGCAATGCGTAATGGTTAAGCGGTGATGCTGAGGGATACGGTTATCACCCCTGACTGGCCGGCACCGGACAACGTGCGCGCTCTGTGCACGACGCGCAACGGCGGGCGTAGTCATCGGCCGTTCGATTCGTTGAACCTGGCTGGCCATGTTGGCGACGAGCCGCGCCGGGTGCGGGAAAACCGCCAGTTCATCATCGACGAGCTGGAACTGCCGGCGGAACCGGCATGGCTGGATCAGCAGCACGGGCGCATTGCCGTTTCAATAGACCGCGGCGTGCCGGATATCTCCGCCGACGCCGCTGTGTCTCACCGCAGCGATCGGGTGTGCGCCGTGCTCACCGCCGACTGTCTGCCTGTTCTGTTGTGCGACAGCGACGGTACCCGGGTTGCGGCGGTACACGCCGGCTGGCGGGGTATTGCGGCAGGCGTCATCGAGGCGGCAGTCGAAGCATTGCTGCCAACCGGCCGGCAGCTGCTGGCCTGGCTCGGTCCGGCAATTTCGGCAGCCTGTTACGAGATAGATGCGCCGGTGCGCGACCGGCTGCTTGGTGGGTGCACCAACCCGGATGCAGCTTTCGCCGCCACGCGGCCGGGCCATTGGAATCTCGACTTGTCCGAGCTGGCGCGTCAGCGCCTGCAGCAGGTGGGTGTCGGGCAGATTTTCGGTGGCGAACTGTGCACTTACAGCGATCAGCGATTCTATTCACATCGTCGGGATGGCCGCTGTGGGCGTATTGCCAGCTTGATCTGGCTGGCCGATTGACCGCCGGGGGTTGGAATCGGGCCCACCGGCCCCACAATTAAAGGCAATATGACTTAAATCCCTCAAGGGGAGAGACCTGTATGCGCATGGACAAACTGACAAGCAAATTCCAGATCGCGCTCGCCGATGCGCAGTCGTTGGCCCTCGGCCGCGATCACCAGTTCATCGAACCGGCGCACCTGATGGTCGCAATGCTGGACCAGGAGGGCGGCAGTCTGCGCCCGCTGCTAAGCAAGGCTGGCGCCAAGGTAAACCTGTTGCGTTCGCAGCTCGGTGAGGCACTCGACAAGCTGCCAGAGGTCCATGGCGCGGCCGGCGAAGTGCATATCTCCAAAGACCTGGTGCGACTGCTCAATATCACGGACAAGCTGGCGCAGGAGCGTGGCGACCAGTATGTATCGAGCGAGTTGTTCGCTGTCGCGGCAACCGAGGACAAGGGGCCGCTGGCTGAGGCAATGCGCGCCGCAGGCGTTGTGCGCGGAGCAATGGAAAAAGCAATCGACGAATTGCGCGGCGGTGAACACGTCAATGACCCGAATGCCGAAGACACGCGCCAGGCACTGGAAAAATATACTGTCGACGTGACCGAAAAAGCCGAGCAGGGCAAGCTCGACCCGGTTATCGGCCGTGATGAAGAAATGCGCCGCACGGTGCAGGTGTTGCAGCGCCGGCGCAAGAACAACCCGGTGCTGATCGGCGAACCGGGCGTCGGCAAGACCGCCATTGTCGAAGGGCTGGCGCAGCGTATTGTCAACGGCGAGGTGCCGGAGGGCCTGCGCGGCAAGCGCATACTGTCACTGGACCTCGGCGCATTGATCGCCGGCGCCAAGTTTCGCGGCGAGTTCGAGGAGCGACTGAAGGCCGTCCTGAACGATCTGGCCAAACAGGAGGGCCAGGTCATCCTGTTTATTGACGAGCTGCACACCATGGTAGGTGCCGGCAAGGCCGAAGGTTCCATGGATGCCGGCAACATGCTCAAACCCGCGCTGGCGCGTGGCGAGCTGCACTGTGTCGGGGCAACGACTCTCGATGAGTACCGTCAGTACGTGGAGAAAGATGCGGCGCTGGAGCGCCGGTTCCAGAAGATTCTCGTCGACGAACCCAGCGTGGAGGACACCGTTGCAATCCTGCGTGGTCTGGCAGAGCGCTACGAGGTGCATCATGGCGTCGATATCACTGACCCGGCGCTGGTGGCGGCAGCGACGCTGTCGCACCGTTACATTTCTGACCGGCAGCTGCCCGACAAGGCGATCGACCTGATCGACGAAGCAGCGGCGTGGATCCGGATGGAGATCGATTCGAAGCCCGAGGAGCTGGATAAACTCGAGCGTCGTGTAATCCAGCTGAAGATCGAACGCGAGGCGCTGAAAAAAGACACCGACGATGCGACCCGCAAGCGGCTGGCCGAGGTCGAGGCGAGCATCTCCGGGCTGGAACGGGAATACGCAGATCTGGAAGAGGTCTGGAAAGCTGAGAAAGCGCTGGTCGAAGGGGCATCGCAGATAAAAGAAGCGCTCGACAGGGCTCGCACGGAGCTGGAAACCGCGCGTCGCGCCGGCGACCTGGCGCGTATGTCCGAGCTGCAATATGGCCGCATACCGGAACTGGAAAAACAGCTGGACGAAGCGCAGGACGACGAAACGCAGCAGGAAACACGGCTGTTGCGCAACAGCGTCACCGAAGAGGAGATCGCCGAAGTCGTTTCGAAGTGGACCGGAATTCCGGTGGCAAAAATGCTCGAGGGCGAGCGCGAGAAATTGCTGCAGATGGAGCAGGCACTCGGTCGCCGGGTGATCGGCCAGCATGAGGCTATTACGGCGGTTGCCAACGCGGTACGCCGGTCACGCGCGGGCCTGTCGAATCCGCGTCGACCGATCGGTTCGTTCCTGTTTCTCGGTCCCACCGGGGTTGGCAAGACCGAACTGACCAAGGCGCTGACGGAGTTCCTGTTCGATTCGGAGGATTCTCTGGTTCGTATCGATATGTCCGAGTTCATGGAAAAACACTCCGTGGCACGGCTTATCGGGGCGCCACCGGGGTACGTCGGTTACGAGGAAGGGGGTTACCTCACCGAAGCGGTGCGGCGCCGGCCTTACTCGGTCATCCTGCTGGACGAGGTAGAGAAGGCGCACGCCGACGTGTTTAACGTGTTGCTTCAGGTGCTCGATGATGGCCGCCTGACCGACGGGCACGGGCGAACTGTCGATTTCCGCAACGTGGTCATCGTGATGACGTCAAACCTCGGTTCGCACGTCATCCAGGAGCTGGCGGGCGAGGAAAACTACGACAAGATGAAGTCAGCCGTGATGGAAATTGTCGGGCAGCATTTCCGTCCCGAGTTTGTCAATCGCATCGACGAAACGGTGGTGTTCCACCCGCTGAATCGCGATGAGATCAGGCAGATCGTTGAAATCCAGCTGGGCTTCCTGCGCAAGCGACTGGCTGGTCGCGACATGCATATAGAACTGACGGCGCAGGCAGTAGATATGCTCGCCGAAAGTGGCTTCGACCCGGTGTATGGTGCCAGGCCGTTACGACGTGCGATACAGCAGCACGTGGAAAACCCGCTGGCGCAGGAAATCCTGTCGGGCAAGTTTGCTCCCGGCGATACGATCCAGGTGGATGCGCAAGGGGTAGGGCTGGCATTCGACAAGGCTGCATGACTTGACGGTCAGACCGAGATTATTCGTGACAATTGCCCGCGGCAATTGTCACGAATAATCTCGGTCTGACCCCG
>JABDJB010000093.1 GCA_013003425.1 Gammaproteobacteria bacterium
GGTTCGCCGTCCTGGTCATACGCATTCAGCTCCAGCTGGAAGTAGCCGGGTTCGCCATCGCCACCGCTGAAATCGCGCAGCGTGGTGCCGCCGACCTCGATGGCGTTGGCCAGAACCGTCCTGATCGACGCGGCCAGCTGCTGCATGCGCGGCAGGGCAATGCGTCCGGCAGCACGACGCGGGTTGATGCCGGCAAGCCACAGTGCCTCGCTGGCGTAGATGTTGCCGACGCCAACCACGATGCCGGCATTCATGATGTGTTGTTTGATTGCACCGCGGCGGCCGCTGGCACTGCGATGGAGATAGTCTCCGTCAAATGCAGGGCCCAGCGGCTCCGGGCCAAGATTTTTCAGCAGCTTGTGGCGCAGTGGATCACGGCGGGTCCACAACAGAGCGCCGAAACGACGCGGGTCGGTGAACCGCAGCAACACGCCGTTGTCGAAACTGATGTCGACATGGTCATGCTTGCGTGGCGTTGTTGCTTCGTTGAGCACCCGCCAGCTGCCGGACATTCCCAGGTGTGCAATCAGCGTGCCGTGGTCGGTGCGTACCAGCAGGTATTTGGCACGCCGGTCCACAGCGCTGATCATCAGTCCGGGCAACTCCCGCGGTAGCGCGGCAGATACCGGCCAACGCAGCTGGCGCTGCCGGATCTGGACCCGTTCTACCCGCGCACCCTCGATATGGGGCGCGATGCCGCGGCGCGTTATTTCAACTTCCGGCAATTCAGGCATGGGCAATCGGCATAAAAGTGTGACCTGGGGCACAAAAGCCTGTGGTTTGGAGGGCTATAAAAGGTGCCGTCAGGGATGAATTTTTCGATCTGGTTTGTCACAGACCGATAAGCTATATTTTCGGGCTCTCGCGCCCGCCATTTACAGGATACTCCATGGACTACCTTTCCGGATTGCTGCAGCTGAGCCCGCTGGGCCTGGTGATCGTCACCTTCATCATGTGCCAGCTTACCGTGGCAGCGGTGACGCTTTACCTGCACCGGGACCAGTCACATCGTGGCCTCGAACTGCACCCGGCAGTGCGGCATTTCTGTCGTTTCTGGCTGTGGCTGACGACGGGTATCAATACCCGCGAATGGGTCGCCATTCATCGCAAGCATCATGCTCATTGCGAGACGAAAGACGATCCGCACAGCCCGCAGGCACATGGATTGCGCAAGGTGCTGTTCCAGGGTGCCGAGCTCTATCGCGAGGAAGCAAAAAACCAGGAAACGCTGGAGGTATACGGCCGCGGTACGCCGGATGACTGGATGGAGCGAAACCTGTACACCCGGCATTCCTACCTGGGCATCGTCATCTTGTTCGCGACAAACATCATCCTGTTTGGGCCGATTGGCATAACCATCGGCGCAATCCAGATGGCAACAATACCGTTCCTCGCTGCGGGAATTATCAACGGTATTGGTCACCACACCGGTTATCGTAATTTCGAGTGTGATGACGCGGCGACAAACGTCGTGCCGTGGGGCGTGTTCCTGGGCGGTGAGGAGCTGCACAACAATCATCACGCATTCCCGACCTCATCGAAGTTTTCGGTGCGGCGCTGGGAATTCGATATCGGCTGGCTTTACGTTACTGTGCTGCGCTTTTTCGGTTTGGTAAAGGTACGAAAAGTAGCGCCGGTTCCGGTGCTGGAGCCGGAGCATTCCAGCGTTGATCTGGACACGCTGAAGGCGGTCCTGGTAAACCGGATGCATGTGTTGCGCGACTACACGCGCAGCGTCACAGTTCCCACGCTGCGGGCGGAAATCGCCGATTTGCCACAACGCCTGGGGCGCGGTGCGCGGCGCCTGATGGTGCGGCAGCCAAAGCTGCTGGACGATGCATCGAAGAGTCGTCTGAGCGAGCTGCTCGAGCGGAACCAGTCATTGCGTACGGTGCACGAATACCGCGAGCGCCTGCGGGCGCTGTGGAGCAGTCGCAACATCAGTAACGAGAAATTGCTGGCACAGTTGCGGGAATGGGTAGCACAGGCGGAGGCCAGCGGCATTCGCGCGCTCGAGGAGTTTTCGGGCCGGCTGCGTTCGTACCAGATGGCCTGACGATTGGCTTGCACAATTTCGCCACCTGTTAATAAAAAAGGGCAGCCACTGGCTGCCCTTTTTGTTATGCGGTCCTGAAGCCCGATCTGTTACTTGATCTTGGCTTCCTTGTACTTAACGTGTTTGCGTACACGCGGGTCGTACTTCATCACTTCCATCTTCTCCGGGTGTAGCCGTTTGTTCTTGGTGGTCGTGTAGAAGTGGCCGGTGCCGGCTGACGATCTCAAACGAATTTTTTCGCGACTGCTTGCCATGATGTATACCTCAGACTTTCTGGCCGCGTGCGCGCAGGTCGGCCAGCACCTTGTCGATACCGTGTTTGTCGATCAGCCGCAGTCCCTTCGTCGAAAGGCGCAGTCTCACGTAGCGATTTTCGCTTTCAACCCAGATTCTGTGGGTATGCAGATTCGGCAGAAAACGCCGCCGCGTTCTGTTCTTTGCATGCGAGACGTTGTTACCGCTGGTCGGTTGTTTGCCGGTTATCTGGCAGACTCTGGACATGACTGAATCCTAGAAAGTTTTTCAAATGCCGGCTGGCCCGGCCTGAAGAGCGGAACTTTATACCAGCCGCGCCACAGGCTCGCAAGGACCCATGGGGGCAGTACATGTTTATGCATACATGTACTGCCCCCTTTGGAAAGACTAACTATCTGAAAGGCAACATTATTATGTTAATCCTTGCGGAATCTCGTTTGCATTGGGGGGCTGTTGTCCTCTAGACTGTGGGACATCTGAACAAATCTGGTTCAAACGGACCGGCAACAACAAAACAACAGGAGACCAGCAAATGGTCCGCAAACTCTCTTTCAGTGCCTTTTGGGCCACTATCCTTCTGGCATTCTCGATCAATGCGCATGGCGCTCCGCTCGCCCTGACGATGGCCGACACGCCAGATATCGCAGTAGGCTTCATCACTGTCGAATATGCTGGTGGCAGCCTTTCGGCAAACGGTTTTGCGCTGTCATTTGACGGCAGCGACACGGATCCGGCCCTGGATATTGTCAACGGCCTGTTCACCCTGAATGCACAGATCGATTCCGCAGGTAATCTTGCGTCAGGTTCGCTGGTGGTCAGCGGAACCATCGGCTCGCAGTACAGCGGCACGCTCCTGACCGGTGACTTGACGGCCTTCGGATTTAACGACAATCCAGCTGGCGATCCACTGGAGTTCCTGTTTTCTGTTACTGGTGGAGAGCTGGCCTCCTTATATGGGGCTGTCGGCGGGATTATCCTGGCTTCTTCAGGGTTCAGCGGAAGTTTCACGCACTTCTCCTCAACATCAGGCACGGCTGACGTGGCGGCAATACCAGTGCCTGCCGCAGTCTGGCTGATGCTGACAGCACTGGCTGGCTTGTCCGGTTTCCGCAACCGGTAAAGACTGGCTGCATTCACTGCTGATTACCTACCAGCATACGAAGAAAAGCCCGGCAACAGCCGGGCTTTTTTTGTTCCGTCAGATCAGACCGCGCTCGGCGAAAGAAACACAGTCGCCCTCGCCGATAACAAAGTGATCGAGCACGCGGATATCGACCAGTGCCAGCGCGTCGCGCAGCCGGCGGGTAATGATCTCGTCGGCATGACTTGGCTCGGCAACGCCACTTGGGTGGTTGTGCGCGAGTATGAGTGCCGCCGCATTACGCTCCAGCGCCAGCTTGACCACCTCGCGCGGGTAGACGCTGGCACCGTCGATGGTGCCGCGAAACAACTCCTCAAAACTGATCACCCGGTTGCGATTGTCCAGCAGCAGGCAACAGAACACCTCGTGCGGCAGGTCGCGTAGCCGGGCGTGCAGGAAGCGACGCGTCGCACGCGGGCTGGTAAGGGCATCGGGCCGGTCGAGTGTTTCGCGCAGGTTGCGGCGCACGATTTCGACCGCGGCCTGCAGCTGGCACCAGCGGGCCGGCCCCAGTCCGCGCACGCTGCAGGCTTCGGCGCGTGGCGCGGTGAGCAGTTCGCGCAGCGTATTAAACCGTTCCAGCAAGGCGTGCGCGAGGTCCAGCGCGGTGGCGCCACGCACGCCGCTGCCCAGCAGTATTGCCAGCAACTCGGCATCCGAAAGTGCCCGCGAACCGCGTGCCAGCAGTCGCTCGCGCGGCCGCTCACTGCGCGGCCAGTCGGTGATGGTCATGCGACGTTCCCTGTGCAGGTACCGCCGACACTGTCCCACGGTGCGACAGGAGGAACAATGCCGCACAAGGCCGTAAACTATGTGGATATTGCGCTTGGAGAGAACCATGACCGATACGGGTCTGCAGGGCCGGAAGATCTTGCTTGGCGTCACCGGTGGTATCGCTGCTTACAAGGCGATCGAGCTGGTACGCCGGCTGCGTGAGCAGGGCGCTGCTGTGCGTGTGGTAATGACGGCCGGTGCCAAACACTTTGTCACGGCGCAGTCGTTCCAGGCAGTTTCCGGCGAGGCAGTACGTGACGACCTGTGGGATGCCGAGGCCGAAGCCGCAATGGGTCACATCGAGCTGGCACGCTGGGCCGACCAGGTTGTGATCGCACCGGCAACGGCCGACTTCATGGCGCGTCTGGCTGCCGGCATGGCCGGTGATCTGCTCAGCACGTTGTGCCTGGCGACCGCCGCGCCGGTGAGTCTCGCGCCGGCAATGAACCGCCAGATGTGGGCGAACGCGGCCACGCAGGACAATGCGCAACTGCTGCAGCGTCGCGGCATTCGCCTGATCGGGCCGGCGACCGGCGACCAGGCCTGTGGCGAAGTCGGGCCCGGCCGGATGGCAGAGCCTGAGGACATCGTAGCGGCCCTGCTGGCGGAACGTCCGGGCAGGCTGGCCGGTCTGCTGGCCGGCAGGCACGTCCTGCTTACCGCCGGGCCTACACACGAACGCATAGACCCGGTGCGCTATATCAGCAATCACAGCAGCGGAAAGATGGGCTTTGCGATCGCCCGTGCAGCGGCCGCCGCAGGTGCGCGGGTGACACTGGTGGCCGGGCCGGTACAACTGGCCACGCCACCTGGTGTCGAGCGCATCGATGTCGAGAGTGCCGCGCAAATGCACCGTGCCGTCCATGCCGCGGTCGATGCGGCAGATATTTTCATCGCTACGGCAGCTGTCGCCGATTACCGGCCGGCGGCAACCGCGGCGCACAAGCTGAAAAAAGACGGCCAGGCAATGAGCCTCAACCTCGAGCAAACGACGGACATACTCGCCAGCGTCGCAGTGCTGCCCGATGCGCCGTACACGGTTGGCTTCGCCGCCGAGACGCATGACGTCGAGCGTTACGCGCGCGAAAAACTGGCAAAAAAGAAAGTCGACCTGGTGGTGGCAAATCGCGTTGGCGAGGAGGGCGGCAGGACTATTGGTTTTGGCGCCGACGACAACGAAGTTACCGTGTTGTGGTCGGATGGTATGCAGCAGTTACCACGGGCCAGCAAATTTGCTATCGCCTTTGACCTGGTAGAAATCATTGCCGCACGGCTCGGGCAGCACGGCGGGCACAGGAGCAACCGCAGTGCGTGAAATCATGATGCGTATACTCGACCCGCGAATCGGGCGCGACTACGAGGTGCCAACGCACGCAACGCAAGGTTCCGCGGGGATTGACCTGCGTGCCTGTATCGATGCCGATGTCACGCTCGCGCCCGGCGAGACAGAGCTTATCCCGACCGGCATTGCTATCCATATTGGCGACAACGGTCTCGCTGCTATGCTGCTGCCACGCTCCGGGCTAGGGCACAAACACGGCATCGTGCTGGGAAACCTGGTCGGGCTGATCGACTCGGATTACCAGGGCCAGATCTATGTTTCCTGCTGGAATCGTGGCACGGCAGCGTTCACTATCGAGCCCGGCGAACGGATTGCCCAGATGGTCTTTGTGCCGGTGGTTCAGGTCCGGCTGGAAGTGGTGGACGAATTTGAAGCCAGCGAACGCGGTGCCGGCGGTTTCGGTCACTCAGGGCGTCGCTGACGCCATTTCCTGCTGTTCTTTCAGCATCCTGAACCGCGTCAGGTCTGTTTCGAAGCGGGTCCGCAGCGCCGCCTGCTGGCTACGCAGGGCGCTCAGCGAGTTCATGTGCTCGGTCATGGCATTTTCGGTGAACACGATGTGCTCCGCCAGTTCTTCAGGCAGTGGCGGCAGATCTGAGTCAGGGTTGTAAGGGAAGTTGTATTTTGAAGCCTCGGCTTCGAGCTCATCCCACTCCCTGCGCAGGTTTTCCAGGTAGTGCCGGGTGACACCGACACGCGCCTCGATAGCCAGGATACGACGATCACGCAGCATCTCGATTTCTTCGGCAGACAGGTACGTGTCCATCAAAACGCGATCACGTTCGGCCTGTTCTTTTGCCAGTTTCCTCTGGCGTTCCTGTTCTGCGGCAGCAGCGGCCATCGCATTGAGTTCGTCGATGGTCTTTTGCCGGTCGAGCACTTTGACGGTGACACCCTGGCGGTTGAGCACGTGACGCTCGTTGCGGCTGGCCTCGGCTGGAACCGCGTCGCCGTAATGCACCACGCCGTTTTCGTCGACCCACTTGTACAGGTTGTCGGCGACAGCCGATGCGCCTGACGCCAGCAGGAGGCAGGCAATTAATGTGATTCGAACGCTCATATGGTTAATAGTAATAGCATAGTAGTTAGACCTGCCGCCGTGATGAAGTTCTCAGCGGCCCCTGGCGGCGCACAATCGTTCACACACCATAATCCTGCCGGTAGGCTTCCATTGCCGGCAAATGCTCGCGCAAGTGGCTGTCTGAGCCCAGCAGGGCGATCAGATCGCCAAGAGAAGCGATGCTGGCCACCGGTGTACCCAGCTCGGCACCGAGCTCCTCCACGGCCGACCTGGGGCCCGCCCCGCGCTCCTGGCGATCGAGCGCCAGCACTACCGCGGCGACCTCGGCGCCGGCGGTCCGGATCAACTCCACCGCTTGACGCACTGCAGTACCGGCGGTGATGACGTCGTCGAGAATAATCACTCGCCCGGCCAGCGGAGCGCCAACTATGGCGCCGCCTTCGCCATGCGATTTGGCTTCCTTGCGGTTGTAGGCGAACGCGGTATCGAGATCGTGGTGGTCAGCGAGCGCGGCTGCCGTAACCGCGACGAGGGGTATGCCCTTGTAGGCCGGGCCAAACAACATATCGAACTCCAGATCGGTTGCCAGCACGGTTTCGGCATAGAAACGCCCCAGGGCGGCGACCGCCCGGCCAGTGCTGAAAACACCGGCGTTGAAGAAATACGGGCTTTGCCGGCCTGACTTCAAAGTAAAGCTGCCAAAACGCAGGGCGCCCAGTTCGATAGCCAGGCGCAGGAATTGCTGCTGGTAACCATTCACACCGCTCATGCCGGTATCATAACGAACCATAAATCTCGCAGCAGGAAATGCGGCAATTGTGCGAATAATTACGGTCAATGTGAATGGCATCCGCGCCGCTGCGCGCAAGGGGTTTTTCAGCTGGATGACGCGGCAAAAGGCCGACGTGGTGTGCCTGCAGGAAACCCGGGCTGCTCCGGACCAGATTGAAGACCGCGTCTTTCATCCGCCGAGCTTTCAGAACTTTTATCATCCGGCGCAGCGGCGCGGTTACAGCGGTGTGGCCATCTACACCCGCCATGAACCCGATGCGGTGATCGAGGGCTTTGCCCGTGCCGCGTCGGCGAAGTCGCCAGGTTGGCAGGAGTTCGACGACGAGGGTCGCTATCTCGAGGCCCGCTTTGGCAACCTCAGCGTGGTGTCGCTTTATGCGCCGTCCGGTTCGTCGCACGAAGACCGGCAGGCGGCGAAATTTCGTTTTCTCGAATTGTTCATGCCGCTGCTGCGGCGGTTTCGTCGCCAGCGGCGCGAGTATGTTATTTGCGGCGACTGGAATATTGCCCATAAGAAAATTGACCTGAAAAACTGGCGTTCCAATCAGAAGAACTCGGGTTTTCTTCCCGAAGAGCGGGCGTGGATGGATGAGTTGTTCGGGCCGGCCGGTTTTGTCGACGCCTTTCGCCAGGTCGATGAACGTGATGAGCAATACACCTGGTGGTCCAACCGGGGGCGCGCGTGGGATAACAACGTCGGCTGGCGCATTGACTACCAGGTGGCGACACCGGGGATCGGCAATAGCGCAAGAAGTGCGCGTATCTACCGGCGCAAACGCTTTTCCGATCATGCGCCGCTCATCATTGACTACGACTACGAGCTGGGCTCCGGACGTTGACCGCAAAAGCTGATACACCGCGCTGGATGCGCGCTGCCCGGGCGTTGCATGACCGCCGCATGGCCGCGATGCTGCTGCTTTCTTTCGCCGCCGGGCTGCCCTACGGGGCGGTGCTGGGCACGCTTAACGCCTGGTTCACCACCGGTGGTGTCAGCCCGTCTGCCATCGGCGCGTTTTCTATCGTGCTGCTGGTGTATTCGTTCAAATTCCTTTGGGCGCCGTTTTTCCAGCGTGCCTCGTTCCCGCTGCCGCAGCGTCTTGGCCCGCGCCGTGCGTGGTTGCTGACTTTTCAGCTCGCAATAGCCGTGCTGATGGCGGCGCTGGCGCTGAGCAACCCGGTGGTGAATATTGGCCTGGCGGCGTTGATTGCGCTGGGGATCGCGATGTTGTCGGCGTCACACGACATTGTGCTCGATGCATGGCGCATCGAGGTCGCACGCAGCGATGAAGATCTCGACCTGATGTCGGCGATCTATCAGTTCGGTTACCGCGCAACCAGCCTGGTTACCGGTCTGCTGGCGCTGGTGCTGGCGTCGCGGATCGGCTGGCCACTGACCTATTTGCTGCTCACTTCAATGGTGGTTATCTCCCTGGCCGGCACCCTGATTGCGCCGGAGCCGGAGTTGTCCGGACACGACGACGAGCGTCCGTCATTCGTCACTCGAGTCGCGCAAGTACTGCGCACACGCGTGACCTGGGGAGTGGCCTTGTGCTGGGCAGTCGCGGCAGTCCTGCTGGTACGGTTCGTTTTCGAAGCGCTCACTACCGAGCCGCCACCGAGCGGGCGTGATTTTGTGCGTACGCAGGGTCCGTTCATCGTCGCACTGTGTGTGATCATTCCGGCAATAGCTGCGGCCTGGCTGCTGGGACGGCAGCAGCCGGACGGGGGCTCGCCTGCGCCGCTCACCGACGCGCTGTTTCGCGCCATTCTCGACCCGCTGATGGACCTGGTCTCGCGGTTGCGTTGGGCCGCGCTGCTGGTCTTGTCGCTGGTGCTCACCTACCGCTTTACCGACCTGGTATGGGGTGCGTTTGCGTATCCGTTCTACCTGGGATCCGAGCACGGCGCCATCGGCCACACGATGGACGAGGTTGCTATCGCCTCGAAAACTTTTGGTGCGTTTATGACCTTTGCCGGTGCCGGTCTTGGCGGAGTTGCGCTGGTGTTCGCAGGGCGTATGCCATGCCTGGTGTTTGGTGGTTTCGTGGCGGCAATTACCAACCTGCTCTACGCGGACCTGGCCGCCGGGGGTGCGGCGCTCGACGGGTTCCTGGCGCTGACGCGGCTCGATTATATGTTTGCCGCTTTCGGCGCTGACGAGCGCATGGCGCGGCTGATGCTGGCGATTGCCGGCGAAAACCTGGCCTCGGGCTTCGCCAGTGTCGCATCAGTGGCCTACCTGACGTCTATCGTTAACCCGCGATTTGCAGCGGTGCAGTACGCACTGCTGGTATCTCTGACGATGCTGATTGGCACGCTGGGGCGACCGGCGCTTGGTGAGATGATCGAGACGGACGGTTATCGCGCCATCTTTATCCTGACTGCCTGGCTGGGCATGGTGGCGGTGGTGCTCGCTGCGTTCGAGTGGTTGCGGCAGAAAAAGAATGCCGGGATTGTCAGGAGTTGAGCAGGTCTTCGAGCGGGTTGCCGAAACGCTCGGCGCCATCTTCGCGATCGACGCCGTAGTCTTCGCGCTCCATATCGAACGACCCGGACCAGTCTTCCGGTGGCTCTACCTGGGTCAGGAACATCTCGCGCCAGGCTTCCATCTCGTACTCTTCCACGGTGCCATCGTAGTGCTGCACCTCGATGGTTGCGTCGTCCTCGTCGTACGCGACAACCTCGAACAAGTTTCCGCCTGGTCGCTTGTACCAGTCACCAACAACAGGATTGATCTGTTTCATTGTTGTACCTACCCCGGTATCAGATCCGCTGTTATCATGGCGTCGCCGCACGCTCCGTGTGCATTGCCAACGCTCACTCCAACTTTAACTCAATCGACCCCGTCTGCAACCGCGTAGCCAGCCGAACCTGAACTGCGTTTAATGTTTGTTGCATAGCACTATGATTGAACAGCTCATTAAACAGTTTGTTGTCCTGTTCGTCGTCATCGAGCCCATCTCGCTGGTGCCGATGTTCGGCGCATTGACGCGCGGTGGCAGCGTGCGTTACCGGCGCAAGATGGCGCTCAAGGCATCAGCACTGTCGGCACTGATTCTTGTTGCCTTCGCCCTGGCCGGAGACTACCTGCTGGACGCACTGGGAATCAGTGTCGAGGCATTCAAGATCGGCGGTGGCCTGTTGTTGTTCCTGATTGCTGTCGACATGGTATTTGCGCGGGACTCCGGGTTACGTTCGACCACGGTGCGCGAACAGGAAGAAGCGCGTTATCGCGAAGATATTTCCGTGTTTCCACTGGCATTTCCGCTGATTGCCGGCCCCGGCGCGCTGGCTACTGTGCTGCTGATGGTCGGCGACGCGCGCAACGACTTCACGGCATACATCGGCATAATGGCGATGTTGCTGCTGGTGATCCTGATCGTGTTGGTGTTGTTGCTGACCACGCCCTGGGTCATGCGCGTCATCGGGCGCAGCGGCGCCGACGTTATAAGCCGGCTGTTGGGTGTGGTACTTGCGGCGCTGGCCGTGCAGTACGTAACCGACGGAATTCGAGGGACTTTCAGCCTCTAGTCGCAGCGTCGGCGAGCGACGAAATCCCACACTCCATGGCCGAGTTTGCGGCCACGTCGTTCGAACTTTGTCTCGTGGCGGCCGGTCTCTGTGGCCTGCAGCAGGTCGAGATGGCCTGCGTCGGTCAGGCACTGTTCGATATGTTCGGCGTATTCCTTCCAGTCGGTCGCAATGTGCAGTTGCCCGCCCGGACGCAATACTTTTGCTACCAGCCGCAGGAATTGTGGCTGGATCAGGCGCCGTTTGTGGTGACGCTTTTTCGGCCACGGGTCGGGAAAGAAGATATTGATTGCGTCAACCGCGTGCGGTGCGATGTGATCTCGCAGCACCTCGGCCGCATCGTGATTGACTACGCGTACGTTGCCAGGCTCGAGCAGTTCGAGCTGTCGCAACAGGCGGCCGATGCCCGGTGTGTGCACTTCAATGCCGAGAAAGTTTTGTTCAGGATGCGTTTGTGCGTCGGCAATCAGTGTCTCGCCGTTGCCAAAGCCGACTTCAATGACCAGTGGCGCCTTGCGACCAAAGATTGCATCAAAATTCGGCTGTGGCCCCGCAAGATCTACGCCATACAGTGGCCACAGTTCGTCGAGGGCGCGCCGTTGCGCAGGGGTCAGCCTGCCGGCGCGTAGCACGTAGCTGCGGACAGTGCGTTTGCGATCGGGTGCGGCGCCCTCGTGGCTCAGAAAAACGTACCGTCTACGGGCGACGAGGCCGATGCATAGCGTTTGCGGGGGATGCGACCGGCAAGAAAAGCCTCGCGTCCGGCCTCTACAGCTTTGCGCATCGCGCTGGCCATCAGCACCGGGTCACGCGCTCCGGCAATTGCGGTATTCATCAGTACGCCATCACAACCCAGTTCCATTGCAATCGAGGCGTCCGATGCCGTGCCGACGCCGGCATCGACAAGGATGGGCACCGAGGCATTTTCGACTATGGTCAGAATATTGTAGGGGTTGCGTATCCCCAGGCCTGAGCCGATCGGCGCGGCCAGCGGCATCACCGCAACGCAGCCCATTTCCTCGAGGCGTTTGGCAATGATCGGATCGTCGTTGGTGTAGACCATGACCTCGAAGTTGTCATCGATGAGCGTTTTTGCAGCATCGAGCGTTGCCGGTATATCCGGGAACAGCGTCTTTTCGTCGCCCAGGACTTCGAGTTTTACCAGGCTGTGTCCATCGAGGAGCTCGCGCGCGAGGCGACAGGTGCGTACCGCATCGTCTGCCGTGTAACAGCCAGCTGTGTTTGGCAGCAACGTGTATTCATCGGGGCTGATGACATCCAGCAGGTTTGCTTCGCCCGGTTCCTGCCCGATGTTGGTGCGGCGGATTGCTACCGTCACGATTTGTGCGCCACTGGCCTCGATAGCTGCACGGGTTTGTGCCATATCGCGATACTTGCCGGTACCAACCAGCAGCCGCGAACTGAATGTTCTGCCCGCAAAGCCCAGCGGGTCGTCGTTATGCCCGGCTGTGCCCAGCCGCGCTGCAGTAGTGCTCATTATTGGAATCTCCAGCTGGAATCAGCCGCCGCCGACGGCGCGTACTATCTCGATCTTGTCCCCTCGTGCAATTTGCCTCTCTGGCAGCATGCTGCGAGGCACGATGTGTCCATTAATTTCTACCGCGATACGCTGGTCCGCACACCCCAGCAGGTGCACCAGTTTATCGGCGGTGATTGCTTCGTCGAGGGTCTTGTGGCGGCCGTTGACAGTTACATCGATGCTTGTCGTCATCCCGCAATTGTAACGCCCGCGCGCCGGGTGCGGGACCTTTCCGCAGCATGCCGCCCCGGATCAGGCCCTTGCGCACCGCCATATGGCCCGCCATGCGGCAGTTGCGCATTGATAAGTGCAGGTGAGATTGGCACGTTCAGGCGAAAAGTGTGCACGGGTGCGGGAGCTGGGAGAATCCCTAACGTTCGGATGCCTTTTGTGCACCGCTCCAATCGTGGTGGCTTGGTTGTTGCGCATTCAGGTCAGTTAGCTAGAATCTGTCGGGAGTGCGGGTGTCGTATAACGGTTATTACCTTGGCTTCCCAAGCCAAAGATGACGGTTCGATTCCGTTCACCCGCTCCAGGATACCCGACAGACTTGAGCTGGTTTCGTCGTTCGAGCTGGCGAATGCGAACCAACGGCGGGAACAAGGGGTCAAGTCTACGCGTTACGGATTTTGGTTAAGCAGCGCTTCGCGCCTGTCGAAAAACTTGTAATGCGTAGACTTGACCGTCTTTTCTCTATTCGATACCCACTTCGGGCGGCGCGCCAAGCTCGTTCAACAACCCGGCAGTACTTTCACTCACATCCCGCAATTGGATCCGGGCAACAGACCCGGTCACTATTGTACGCTTCAACAGATAAACCGAGTCGTTCCTCGACTTAAGCCGTGCCATCACGGTTTCCGCCGGCGCGTCAGATTGTTTTGTTGTCATGTATCGGCGAAAGCTCTCCACCGGCATAACATCCCAGGCGAGGGCGCGAAGCGCGCGCACGGCCGGCACAAAGTTTTCATCGATGGTCTTGAAGCTGTTCGCCCGATCGAGGTAATGCGTCACGATGGCCGATCGGGTGGATGGATCGGGTATCAAACGCAGCGCGCCGGTCATCTGCAGTTCTTCCCAGACGGCAGGTTGGCGCGTGATGGACTCGCCAACAAGCGATGCGATCAGCAGGCCACCCGGATCATCATGTTGCTCTTCGTCGGATTCAAGCAGCCGCAAAAGATGGGACGCTGAGTCGATCAACCTTCCGATCCTGTCATTACTCTCTGACATGGAGGCGATATCTTCCTGCAGCTCGTTGACCAGATCGTTCAGGTATACGTCGGCCACGGCGTTATCGGCGCGACGCCCGGCATACGAATCAATCGCCAGTGCCATCAGGATGCCGATGACGATCAGGGCCAGCTCGCCCAGGGCGACTCGCCAGTTAATTTTTTCTGCTGATATGCGCATGTTTTGTCGGACTATAGACCACTATCAAGTCGCTGTGTCCTTAATTTGTTTTTTGCGTCATCTGGTGTGGTGTGAGCGCCGTCCGGGCGCAAAGATTCGCGGCAGGATGCCGTTCCGAAAAATGGGGAAAATAGTGTGGTGCACAATAGGGTGACAGATAAATGCGCAGATTCTGCCGATGGGTGGGTGGGGCAATCGAATTTTCGTTTTCCGCTTTTCAAGCTGGAGATGACGGTTCGATTCCGTTCACCCGCTCCACTCCTGTCCCGGCTGGCTGTTTCCATTCAGCGTACTCGCCCACTATCGGATTCGAGCAAGCAAATCCAGTGCGGCGGCGCGCGGAATGGCTTTAGAACTGAAAATAGATAAAAGGCGTTTCCCGGCCCAGGCTGGCGATGCACATCAGGAGCAACATGCCGTAAAGAAAGCCGGTTTTTACGCCTATGTTTCGCGCCAGTTCGTGAGAATTCCTGGCAAAGAATGCGATACCAAGCCCGGCAAGCAGAAAGGGAAAAACTTCGACGCCACCGCCTATGTCGACAATATTTGGCAGCGATCCAAACGTCGCTGATTGAATGGTGTAGGCAAAGAGCGGCTCAGACCCGTTCAATCCCAGCATTCCAGCGTATATCTCGCGCGCACGTGCGAACGAAGGTGCGCGGAAAAGCACCCAGCCGACATGTACACACAGGAAAGTAATCAGTACTGCTACCGTCGTCGGCAGGCGAAGATTCGAGATAGTGCGCCAGGTCGTATTTATCGCCAGCAGCAAGCCATGAAACAAACCCCAGACCACAAATGTCCAGGCAGCCCCGTGCCAAAGCCCGCCGAGAAACATGGTAATGAACAGGTTTCTTGCTGTCTTTTTCAGGCCGCCGCGGGAACCGCCCAGTGGAATGAACAGGTAATCGCGAAGGAAGTGGGACAGGGTGATATGCCAACGATTCCAGAACTCGGAGATGCTTTTTGATTTGTAAGGCGAGAGAAAGTTGAGCGGGAAGCGAAAGCCGATCATCAGTCCGAGCCCGACCGCCATATCACTGTAGCCAGAGAAGTCGAAATACAGCTGCACCGAATATGCCAGCGTCCCCAGCCAGGCGGCACCAAACTGCACCACGCCGGTTCCGTCAAAGAGCCTGTCGGCCAGTGGCGCAACCTGGTCGGCAATGAGGAGTTTCTTCGACATTCCAATAATGAACAGTATCGCGCCATTGCTGAATTCAATGGCGTTTCGGCCGTGAACCTGCAGACGGCGAATCTGCTCCGCCATCATTCCGTATCGAACAATCGGGCCGGCTATCAACTGTGGAAAAAGGGAGACGTAAGCAGCGAAATGCAGGAAGTCCGGGGCCGGTTCTGCGTCACCGCGATAGATGTCCAGGGAATAGCTGATGCTCTGGAAGGTATAAAAAGAAATGCCGAGAGGCAGAATAATGTGAAGCAGTGGCGCGTCAATGGACACGCCGAACGCTGCAAAAGACGCGGCGAACGACTGGACAAAAAAATCGTAGTACTTGAAAAACCCTAGAAAACTGAGATTAACAACCAGTGAGCATGCCAGGAACAGACGTTTTCGACTGACGGCTGTTGCGCGATGTATGGCGGCGCCGCAAAAGAAATCTACCACGGTAGATGCCGCCAGCAGAGTAACAAACCGGTAATCCCACCAGGCGTAGAACACGTAGCTGGCCAGCGTCAGAAAAAGCAGCCGGAACCGGAATGAAAGGCGTGACAGCCAGACCAGCAGCACCAGCGGCAGGAAGCAGAACAGGAATATGTAGCTCGGGAAGATCACCGGGCTTTGTTCCACTCATTTGCTATGGCGCGCAGGATCAGGTCGGAGTTATCAGGTGTCATGTGATAACGGTCGAAAAAAGCGTCAGGCGTGCCGTCGAACCTGGCTATATGCGACGCGTCAAATACCAGCTTTACGGAGGGGAAGCGGTCGGCGAGCTGTTTCAGGTGCGCACGCAGGTCATCCAGGTGCTGCGCGTGCCGTGTATGGGCCAGCAGGACGTCAAAGAAGTATGGATGTACCGGCAGCATCAGGATTACAACTTCGACGTTGTTCTGGTTCAGATACTCGATGGTGCGGTCAAACAGCTGCAGGTCCTCGGCGTCCATGCTGTCGCCCGGCAGGAAATTCACTGCATCGTCGAGGCGTATGTGACCGGAGTCCACGGCCAGGCGCCGTGCGGCGTCGAGCCGCAGAATATCGCTTTCGCTAGTCATGCGCGGCACGGCCTGATTGTAAATCCCGTTTATTTCCTCAGGAAGGAATGGCTCTGCCTCGCGCCGTGCATGGCCGCGATTCGTGCCATCCTCCAGAAAAGGAGATCGGTCGGCCAATAGCGGTACGGGTGACGTGTCATCGACAGGATCGAAGCCGATCGGTGGTAACGCTACGTGAGAAAACCTGTGCCGCAGCGACATTCGCAACATAAGGCGGAGACTTTGAAATGTCAGGCTGTCCATGAAAGTGGATACGTACCATCGAAGCGGATGATACTCAGGCAGATATTTGGCCAGTGCAGGTGTCGCCAGCAAGCGGCGCCGGTATTTCGACATTAGCGGCGGACCACGCTGGTCGTTAGCGAAAGTCCACGGCTCAATACCTAGAATTACCAGTTTTGGCTGCGATTGAAGATCGCGGGTGACAAAATTGGACCACGCCCACAAGTCCTCCGCGCGCCCCCAGAACGCGGCCAGGTTGAAAGTCCGGCGGACTGGAAGCAGGTCATCGACAAGACCTGACTGAAACGACATCATGTTTGACGATCCCATGATGTAGGCATCAGGTAGATCATCCGGGGGTAGCTGCTGCAGGTACTCGACCTTTCCGATCCGGCCATTAAGAAACTCGAACTGCCCGGCTGGCCCGAAGTAACCGTAGTGATTACTGAGAACTGAAAAGCCAACCAGCGTCGCAGACACGATGAGCACGAAGACAATCATCGTCCAGAGGAAGCGGCGGGCATCACGCGGTGTTGCCGGCTCTACCCGAGCTATCGGCTCTTTACTGTAGTCAACCAAGGGTGTCACTCATTGCGAGCCAGAAGGCTTTGCACAATTTATGAGGTTAGGAAAATTTAATCCAGCGCATACGTCGCGAGTGGATGTGCGACCCCCTGTGCAGCCCCTTTGCAGAATATGTCAAGCGGCCATCTGTACTTGCCACGCCACAAAAGCACGGGAGTGTGACTAATCTGCAGGTCTGCAGGCTATTGAACCGTTCACAGGCGTTCCCGCAATGATCGCAGCAGGCCGCGCAACGTGCCGGTATCGCAGGCAACCAGTCCGCCAAGCTTGCGGCTGCCGGACATCCAGTCACGTTTGTACGACTCGTCGCCGACGCCATAGTCGATTTCGGTTACATTGTCGCTGTCCAGCGCGTGCGCGAACATGGCGCGCGACAAAATCGAACCAACGGACAACTCGCCAAATTGTTCATCGTAAGCCAGCTTGTAGATGTAGCTGCGCTCACCGTCCTTTATCCAGAATTGAGCTGCTGCGGGCTTGCGATCCACGGTTGCCATGCCGATACGGCCAATCTCATGTGCGTCACACAGCCGCAGCAGTGACGGTATGAACTGTTCAAACGGTTCGGCGTCTTTCCAGCTGGCCGCATAAACTGCCTGAAAATGAGCCAGCGCCTGCTCGATCGAAATGCCGCCACGCGGGTAGATTTCCAGCCGCAAATCGTGTTCGCGTGCTGTCTTGCGGGCCTTTCGCTCGACGGTATTACGCAATTGTGAGCTGCGTTGCCGGTAATACGAATCAAAATCCTCGCCGCCAGTTTCCAGGTACCAGTTTTCGTACTGCGGCCACGGGTAAACGCGGTAACCGGAACGCCGCGCAGCGGTCTGCAGCGCTGCACTGTCGTCGTCATGCAGGTAGCGAAAGTCGAGCACCGACCAGCGCGGCCGTTCCGCCGCGATAAACTCGAAAATTTCGTGCAGGCCGTTGTTGTTGCCACACGGGCCATAGTCAACGGTGTAGAAATTGCTCAGACCCTGTAGTGTGGTCTGACGCTGATGGCAAAACAGTGCGCACAGATCTGTTCCACTGGTTACATAGATACGTAAAGCCGGATTCTCCATGCCGTTGTTTGCCAGGCACTCGAACCATTCGAGGCTGCGAAAGAATGACGCCCCGCCGTGCAGCGACAGGCGGTGGCGCAGGTCGCCACGTAACGATTCGAACGATTCATAGACATGTACAGCCATCAGTCCGCCGCCGGGAACAGTTGCCGCAGCGCGTCAGCGAGCGCTTCGTACTGCGAAATATCGTTGTAAAGCTGGGCTGATATGCGCAGTAGCCGTCGCGGGTGTGCCGGCCACGGTATGAGCGGCACCTCGATGCTCCAGCGTTGCAACAGTTCGAGCTGTAGCGGGTCGCCATACAGCGGTGAGGCAGAGGCCGGTGCCTCACTGTCCGGTAACGGCAAGGCAGCCAGTGAACCCAGCATCTGTGCCGGGCAGGGCGGGGCAATGCCCAAAGCATCGCAGATCAGCTCGCGCCCGCGAACGACCAGGTCATGATTGTGGCGGCGCACGGCCGCCCAGCCACCCGGTAACAACGAGGCAATGTGCCCGAGCGCCTGCGGCACGCTGAGCACCGCGGTTGGATCCCAGGTGCCGGGCCAGTCGAACTCCACCAGGAAACGCGAACGATCGGTGCGCGTGGTGTTTGCGCCGTGACTGATCACCGCGGGTCGAACCTGCGCCTGTCGCTCCGTGGCGACGTAAAGGAAGCCGGCCCCTTTCGGCGCGCAAACCCACTTGTGACAATTGGCCGCGTAGTAATCAGCCCCGAGCTTCTCCAGCTCGAGCTCGATCATGCCGGGGGCATGGGCGCCGTCCACCAGCGTCCGCACGCCGTGCTCCTGCAGCGCAGGGATCAATGTTTCCAGCGGCATGATCAGCCCGGTCTGACTGGTAACGTGATCGAGCAGTGCCAGCCTTGTACGAGTTGAAACCTGCTGCATGACGGCGGCGTGGACTTCGTCGGAACCCGCTGTCGGAAAGGGGATGTCGGCTACGACAACAATAGCGTCGTCACGGCGGGCGACAAAATCCAGGATATTGCGGCAGGCGTTGTATTCGTGATTCGTGACCAGCAACTCGTCGCCCGGCGAGAATTGCTGCGAACGCAACACCGCATTGACGCCGGCGGTGATATTGGGCAGCCAGGCGAGGTCAGCTGCCTGACAGCCGACAAACCCGGCCAGCGCCGCGCGCGCCTCGTCCAGCAGGCCTTCCAGGTCACGCACGAAAAATTCCACCGGCTGGCGTTCGATGCGAGCCCGTAATGACTGCTGATAGTCGAGTACTGCGCGAGGACAGGCGCCAAACGAGCCGTGATTGAGAAAAACCACCGCAGGGTCCAGCGTCCAGTGCCCGGCAAGTTTGCTTGCGGTGGGTGCTGACAACGTCACAGGGTCATTATCCGTTGCACCTGCGAAGCTGTCACGCGCCAAAGCTGTCACGAATTGTCGCTGGGTCGAGCCCGAATTGCTGCAGCGAATACCGATGCCGGCCAAACTTGCCCTGTGGGTTGGCGGCCAGGTATTGGCGCATCCTGTTCTCGCTATCTGCCGTCAGCGGCAGGCCCAGTTGTTCGTACAGGCTGCCAACCGCGGCCAACGGATCCGCTACAAGGGTCTCATAGTCGATTAGCAGCACGGCATTGTGCTGGCGAAAGCTTTCACCGCGGCGCCAGCCCTCTGCCCACCAGCGCATCCAGAATCCGGCAACTGCCGCAGCATCGACCGCGTCGCTGAAAGCGTTACGCAAAATCACCCCGTGACTGGCAATCGATGCGGCCACCTGTTCCGGGTCGCGGCGGGTGTAGACAAAGCGGGCACCGGGATAAACGCGAGCCAGAGCGGGCAGCGTGTAGAGATGTGCCGGAGCCTTCAGTATCCAGCGGCCACGATCGTTGGCTGCCTGCAGATGCTGCAGAAACTGGCGGTGATACTGCGCCGCCGCCATACCGTCCTGCTGGTCCAGCCATGACTGGTATCCGGGCACATTGAATGTCGTATGAAATTCCACGCTGGCAAACTGGTGCGCCGTAATGGCGATGCATTCCTGCGGTAGCCGTGCGCCAATGGCGTGTACCGATTTGAACTGTGGTGCCAGCCGGTCGACCCAGCGCAGCATGCGGTCAGTGCGGTCGATGCGACGTTGCATCTCCCGCTCTGGTTGTCCGGGCAGGCGACACGGCAGCATCACTTCCCAGGTGAACGGCACCCGTATCGCAGGATCCTGCGCCATCAGCTCGTGAAGCAGCGTGCTGCCAGAGCGCGGCAGGCCGGTGATGAGCACCGGCGCATCGATATTTTGCCCGCGCAGGTAGCTGTTGCGTTGCCGCTCCGCCTGAAGCTGCAGCCTGTTAGCCAGTAACTGCAGCAGGTGATTACGCGCGGCGAGTCGCCCTGTCGGCGTGAGCTGCGCCTCGTCTTCCAGCGAGCTGCACAGGCGCTCGAAACCGTCGCGCCATGACGCTCCGCCAAAATCTGTCAGCCCTGTCCTGCGTGCAGCTGTCAGTTGCAGCTGTTCCGGATCCAGCGAGGTTTGCCACGGCAATAACACTCCGGCGCGATTTGCCAGCCGGATGTAAAACGGTCTGTGTCGGTATCTGTTGCGGGCCATGCCGGGCTTGGTTAGGGTGAGGCGATGCCCAGTTTAGCCGGATTGCAGCAATGACTCTCGAGCAACTGCGGGAGCTTATTCGTGACGTTCCCGATTTCCCCAGGGCCGGCGTTATTTTCAAGGACATCACTCCGTTACTGGCGCATGCACCGGCTTTTCGCCGTACGGTCGATATGCTGCGCGAGCGGCTCGAATCACATCCGATCGACTGCCTGCTGGCCATTGAATCGCGTGGGTTCATTTTTGCCGCCCCGGTTGCCGCCAGCATGGGCCTGCCGCTGCAGCTGATTCGCAAGCCCGGCAAGCTGCCGCACCAGACCGTCAGCGTCAGTTATGAGCTGGAGTACGGCAGCGATGCGCTGGAAATGCATGTCGACGCCATCGATAAGGGCAAACGCTGTGCCATCATTGATGACGTTATCGCGACCGGCGGCTCGGCAGAAGCGGCAGCGAAGCTGGTAGCCGAAAACGGCGGCGACCTGGTCTGTTGTGCCTTCGTCATCGAACTTGCGTTTCTTGCCGGGCGTAACAGGCTCGACGGTTATCAGGTCGAAAGCCTGATTCGCTACGACGGCTGATGCACCTGGTGGGCATAGTTGCTGCGATGCCGCTGGAGGCACGCGCGCTGCGTTCCGGCCTGCCGCGCAACACCGTTGCCGACCTGGGGCAATCCTGTGCCGTTCATGTCTGCGGTATTGGCGCGCACAACGCCCGGCGCGCGGCGGATGCTCTATTACAGGCCGGGGCGCGCGCCCTGGTCAGCTGGGGAACGGCAGGAGGGCTGGTTGCCGGGCTGGCTTCAGGAACAGTCGTCGTGCCAGCTGCAATTGTCGGTATCGATCGTGCGTGGGAAACCGATGCTCGCTGGCGCACCGGTCTGGTGGCGGCGCTGGGTTCGTTACTTCCCGTCAGTGATGCGCCCGTCTATTCGGGTGGGCTGCTTATCGACACGGAGCAGGCGAAGCAGGAACTGGCAACAGACAGCGGCGCCGTGGCAGTGGATATGGAGTCTGCCGCCATCGCCGCTGCCGCTGAAGCCGCCGGGATTCCCTTTATCTGTGTCCGGGTGGTTGCCGACCCGGTGTCTGCCGCGGTGCCCGATGCGCTGAAAACAGCGATTGATGACAAGGGCTTTATCAGCACGCGACGACTGCTGCGCGCTCTGGCCATGCAGCCGGGCGACCTGCTGCCGATGCTGCACCTGGGGCAACAGTTTCGCCGTGCCGCCAGCAGCTTGCGGCAGGTAGCCGCGACAGTCGGCCCCAGGCTGCGGGCGCCGTGAACCCGCAACTTTCGCACGGACCGATTGCGCGCGTCGTGCGGGCGTGGGTCAGCCTGGTGGTGCGCTTTGCCTGGGCTGTCGTCATCAGTTCGGTGGTGCTGCTTGTGTCTCTGGGCTGGTATGCCGGTACTCATCTCGGGATCGATACCAGCACCGCAGACATGATTGCCGAGCGTCTGCCATGGCGCCAGGCGTTTCGCGAATACCGGGAGCTGTTCCCGCAACTCGATCACACCCTGCTTGCGGTCATCGATGCGCCGGATGCCGATCATGCCGACGATGCCCGCGATGCATTGTACGGCGCGGCGCTTGCGCGACCCGACCTTTTCAGTGAGGTTTTTGCACCCGGCAGCGACGTTTTCTTTCGCCGCAATGCGCTGCTGTATCTCGAACAACACGAACTGGAAGATTTGTCTGACCGCTTATCGCAGGTGCAGCCGTTCCTGGCGCGGCTCGCGCGGGATCCGACAGCAGCCGGCCTGTTCAATACGCTTGGGAATGCACTGACAATTGACGGGCCGGAAATAGACGTCACACCGTTGCTTGGCGACATCGCTGACGTAGTGGAGTCAGTCAGCGCGGGCCAGCCAGAACCGCTGTCGTGGCAGGCGCTGATGGCGGGGCCGGACAATGCCGCGTCAAGGCGAAGTGTCGTGATACTGCGTCCACGGCTGGATTTTTCCCAGCTGCAGCCGGCGCACGAGGCCATCGCAATGGTCCGTGCGCAGCAGCAGGTAATTTCAACTGCATTACCCGGGGACATAAGCATCCGCCTGACCGGGCCGGTGGCTCTGGAATACGAGGAACTGGCCAGCGTCAGTAAAGGCACACGAAACGCCGGGCTGCTGGCACTGCTAACCGTGCTGATAATTCTCTACGCCGGTTTGCGGTCCACCGGGATGGTGTTCGCAGTGCTGACTACGCTGATCGGCGGGCTGTTGGCAACAGCAGCTTTTGCAGCCGCAGCCGTCGGCGCGCTGAACCTGATCTCGATAGCCTTTGCCGTGCTGTACGTCGGCCTGGGGGTCGACTTTGCCATTCACTATTGCCTGCGCTATCGCGAGGCGTGCGGTAACGGTGCCGACCGGCAGACTGCATTGATCGAAAGCTCTGGCGATGTGGGAACTTCGCTCGTGCTATGCGCGCTCACCACATCGATCGGGTTCTTTGCGTTTTTCCCGACGACCTTTCGTGGCGTTTCCGAACTGGGAATTATTTCGGGCATCGGGATGTATATCAGCCTGCTGCTATCGCTGACACTGTTGCCGGCGTTGTTGCGTGTCCTGCCTTCGCCGGCCGCCGGGAAGTCGGGCAGCGGTGCAGTTGCCGTGATCGAAAACCTGAGTCGCAAACGCTGGTTATTGCCGGTGGCTGCGCTGGCGTCCGCGGCGGCGGTGGCAACGCTGCCGTTGATGACTTTCGACAGCGACCCGCTGAACCTGCGTGATCCGGCCAGCGAATCAGTGGCAACCTTTCGCGAATTGCTGGATGACCCGTTGTACTCGCCACGCACGTTGTCGCTGGTGGCGGTCGATGCCGAAGTGGCACAAGGCATCCGGCAGCAGGCGATGCGGCTGTCCGCGGTGACGCAGGTCAGGTCGATCGACGATTTCGTGCCTGGCAGGCAGCCACAGAAGCTGCAGGTTATCGAAGACATTGCCTGGCTGGTCGGGCCGGACCTGCAGCCAGTTGCTGTCAGTCATGCAGATGATGGCCGCACCCGGGCCGCTATCGGGCGCCTGATGCAGGCGCTGGCCGGGCGCGACGGGCCGGCGCAGCGATTGCGTGAAGCGCTGGCGCAGGTCGATGTGCAGCAGTTTCCCGTGCTCGATGCGATGCTGACCGGTTCGTTGCCACGGCGCTTACAGGCGCTGGATGATGGCCTTGCCGCGGAGCGTGTCAGCCTGGAAACGCTGCCGGAGCAGCTGCGCGAGCGCTGGGTTAGCGCGGATGGCCGTCAACGTATCGAACTGCGCAGCGACCGGCCACCGGCAGAATTTGTTAAAGCCGTGCGCACGGTGTTGCCACAGGCAACAGGGTTGCCGGTGGTGCAGCTGGAGGCCGGCAGCGCAGTAGTTGGCGCGTTCAGGCAGGCCTTTGCTACCGCGCTAGTAGTCATCGGCGTGATCCTGTTCATGTTGCTGCGCGACTGGCGCCAGGTGCTGGCTGTGTTGCTGCCGATGCTGGCAGCAGCTGCGTTTACCGTGGCGGCTATGGCGGGGGCCGGCCAGTCGTTTAACTTCGCCAACGTAATCGCCCTGCCGCTGTTGCTCGGAGTTGGTGTCGATAACGGTATACACATGGTTCATCGCTGGCGCAGCACCGGCGTAAACCTGTTGCGCAGCAGCACCACGCGGGCCATCCTGTTCAGCGCGCTGACGACCATCGCCAGTTTCGGTAATCTCGCCTTTTCAACACATCCCGGCAGCGCCAGTATGGGTAAAGTCCTCGCGACAGGCATGCTCTTTACGACTGTGAGCACCATAGTGCTGATCCCGGCCCTGCTGCACAGGTTACGGCGATGAATTCGCTGGTCACCGGCGCCACGGGTTTCATTGGTTCGGCAGTGGCACGTGCGCTGTTGACGGCAGGTCATCGCGTGCGGGTGATGATCCGTGCGACAAGTGACCGGCGCAATATCGACGGGCTGGACGTGGAAATAGTCGAGGCAGACCTGCTCGACCCGGATTCATTGCTGCACGCGGTGGTCGGGATGGATTATGTTTTCCATGTTGCTGCTGATTACCGTCTGTGGGTGCCGGACCCGGAGCAGCTTTACCGCATCAATGTAACCGGCACGCGGGCGTTGCTCGAGGCGGCGCGGCTGGCCGATGTGCAACGCGTGGTGTTTACCAGCAGCGTTGCGACGCTGGGATTGAACGCGGACGGCACGCCGGCGGACGAATCCACGCCGGTTTCCATCGATGACATGATCGGCCACTACAAGCGTTCAAAATTTCTCGGCGAAGAGCTGGCGCTGGAAGCGGCAGCAGCGGGGCTTGATGTAGTTATCGTCAACCCGTCCGCGCCGGTCGGGCCGCGTGATATCAAGCCAACCCCCACCGGCCAGATGATCATCGATGCGGCATCGGGCCGCATGCCGGTCTACGTCAATACCGGGCTGAATATCGTGCACGTCGACGACGTGGCCCATGGCCACCTGCTGGCAGCATCGGCGGGGTTGTCCGGCCGACGCTACATACTTGGCTGTGAGAACATGAGCCTGGCAGACATTATCGGCACCGTGGCGAAAATGGCAGGCAAAAGATCACCGAGGTTCAGGATTCCGGTCGCCGCCGTAATGCCGGTGGCCTATGTGGCCGAGGGTATTGCGCGGCTGACCGGTCGCGCGCCGGCGGTGACGGTCGACGGTGTCAGGCTGGCGCGCAAGCACATGTATTTTTCCAGCCAGCGCGCAGCGGATGAGCTGGGCTACCAGCCACGGCCGGCGCTGGATGCGTTGCGCGACGCGGTCGAGTGGTTCCGGCTGAACGGGTACCTGCATTGAGCCAGGCAACCGCACGTGCGCATCCCAACATCGCCCTGGTCAAGTACTGGGGCAAGCGTGATGTCGATCTGAACCTGCCGGCAGTCGGCTCGATCTCGGTCACCCTGGACAGCCTTTGCACAACGACGACCGTGCGCTTCGATGCCGGGCTCGATCAGGATGAATTCCGGCTCGATGGTGTGTGTGACGATGCAGCAACGAAACGCGTGTCGGCCTGTCTTGACCTGTTGCGCGGTCTGGCTGGCAATACCATGCGGGCAGAAATTTCCAGCACAAACAATTTTCCAACGGCAGCCGGGCTGGCATCGTCGGCATCGGGTTTTGCCGCTCTGGTTACGGCCGCTGCCGCTGCGCTGGGGCTGGAGCTGCGACGGGAAAAATTATCGGAGTTGGCACGACGTGGATCGGGATCTGCGGCGCGCTCACTGTTTGGCGGTTTTGTCGAGCTGCATCATGGCGATCAGGCCGACGGCAGCGACTGTGTCGCCGAGCCCCTGCTCGATGCGGGCGACTGGCCATTGGCGGTTACCGTCGGTGTAATCTCGCGGGCCGCCAAGGGGACAGGTTCGACCGACGGCATGGAGCTGACCCGTCACACCTCTCCTTATTACAGGCAATGGGTGGACGGGCAGGCCGGGGACCTGGCCGCGGCACGCACAGCCATCGAGCAGCGGGATTTTGCCCGGCTGGCCGATATCAGTGAATACAGCTGCCTGAAGATGCACGCGCTGGCGCTGGCGGCGCAGCCAGGTCTGCTCTACTGGCATCCGGCCACGGTGGCCGGCATCCACCGCGTTCGCGAGCTGCGCCGCAAGGGCCATGCGGTGTTTTTCACCATCGACGCCGGGCCGCAATTGAAAGTCATATCGCTGCCCGACGAAGTCGACACGGTAAGCTCAGCGTTGCGCGACCTCGACGGTGTCGTCGACGTGTTGCATACCGGCCTGGGTGCGGGGGCACAGGTTATTGACTGAAACGGTTGCCAGTGCGCCCGGCAAGCTGATACTGCTCGGCGAGTACGCCGTGTTGGAAGGCGCCCCTGCCGTTGTGCTGGCAGTAGACCGTCATGCACGCGTTACGGTAAAGCACGGCGTCAGTCGTAACCGGATCGATGCGCCGCAGGCCGGCGCCACGGATATCGGTTTCAAAGTAACTGAAAATGGCACCGAGTTTGCCACGGCAGATCCGGCGCTGAGCGAACGGCTTGCGCTGGTGGGTACCGTGCTGGCAGCCGCGCGCCCCGCGTCTTCGCTGCATATTGTTACTGACACATCGGATTTTTATGACCACGGCGCAAAGATGGGTTTTGGCTCCAGCGCGGCACTGACCGTGGCGGCTTATGCAGCTCTGACGGCAAGGCGTCCGTCACTTGACCGCGTCGTGGAGCTGCATCGCGCTGCGCAGCACGGTCGCGGCAGTGGTTGCGATGTTGCTGCGAGCCTCAATGGCGGGGTGCAGGCTTACCGTATTCGTGATGCGGTCGAGACGATGGCGCTGCAATTGCCCGCCGACCTGCACTGGCGGTGTGTCTGGACAGGCAAGTCTGCCTCGACAACCAGCTTCATCCGCGGACTGGAGCAGGCCGAGCATCGCCGCGCGGCGATGGCAGCCCTGACCGACAGCGCGCGCGCGCGGGTGGCGGAGCTCGGTGATACTGCGCAGTCCTGGGTGCATGCGATACAGGAGTTCACGATTGATCTGCAGCATTTTGCACGGCAAACGGCGCTCCCGGTATTCGCTGGCGGGCATGAAGAGCTGATGGCCATCGGCGCCAGAGTTGGCGTGGTCTACAAGCCCAGCGGCGCGGGCGGCGGGGATATTGGCGTGGCGCTGAGCACGGACGGCGCGGCGATGGCCGCGTTCTCGGCCGCGCTGGACGGTGCCGGTGCACGTTTGCTGGACCCGGGCCTGGACCGGAACGGGCTGACGCTGGGCTGACTTCAGCTATCATTATCCCGAGCGCGCCGAACGGTGCGAACACGATGAACCGGACAGAACATGAACGAACCCCAGCCAGCCCTGCAGCCTGACCCGCCTGCCGCCCCCGTTTCGGGAGCCGACGTGGCGCTGCAGGACGAGCTGCTGCCCGGCGTGTCACGCACCTTTGCACTTACCATTCCGCAGCTGCCTGAAAAGCTGCGGGTACCGGTCACCAATGCCTATTTGCTGTGCCGCATTGCCGACACCATCGAGGATGAGCCGGCGCTGAGCCCGCAGCAGAAGCGTCACTTTCACGCTCGCTTTGTCGCCGCCATGCGTGGTGACGAATCGGCATCGCAATTTGCCGGCGAGCTCCATCCGTTGCTGTCAGCCGCAACCATTGACGCTGAGCGCGAACTTATCCTGCACTCGCCACAGGTGTTGCACACAACACGCGCATTGCCGCCGCGCCAGCGTGCGGCGCTGGAACGCTGCGTCGCGATCATGTGCGAGGGAATGCCGCAATTCCAGCACGAGCAAAAGCAGGATGGTCTCGCCAGTCTGCGCGAGATGGAACGCTATTGTTACTTTGTTGCCGGCGTGGTTGGCGAAATGCTTACCGAGTTGTTCTGTGACTACTCGGACGACATCGAGCTGCGGCGCGAAGAGTTGATGAGCCTGGCGGTCGCATTCGGCCAGGGCCTGCAGATGACAAACATACTCAAGGACATCTGGGAAGATCGTGACCGCAATGCCTGCTGGTTGCCGCGTGATGTGTTCGACGAGGCCGGTGTCGACATCAGCGACATGGATGACGCCGAAGCCGGTTCATTCGGCGAGGCAATAAACGAGCTCATCGGTGTCGCTCACGGTTGCCTGCGCAACGCACTGCAATATACCCAGCTGATTCCGTCGGCGGAGACCGGTATACGCCGATTCTGCCTGTGGGCTATCGGTATGGCCGTTCTCACGCTTCGAAAGATTCATCGCAATCCGGGCTTCAGTGCAGGGCAGGAGGTAAAAATCTCGCGCCGGGCGGTCAGGACGACTATATTGACCACGAACCTGGCGGTTCGCAGCAACGCCGCACTGAATATGGCCTTTGATCTGGCGGCCCGGGGCCTGCCGCTGGCCGATCGGGAGCGCTACGAGGCACTGACCGGCGGCTGATCTATCCTGCGCCGGATGCATCGGCGCCCACGAATCGCCATAATAGCCGGCTGTTCCTGCTGCCGCCGGCAGCAACAAGGTCTGTCGAGGAGGCGATATGCAGACATCGCGGATTCCCCGCTTTTACAAGATGTCCGTCCCGGAAAGGGTGCGGGCAGTGCGTGACGTCGGGGTGCTCAATCGCGAGGACTATCGCGCGCTCTCCAGTGGCGACCACCTGCTGACGGTCAACCGTGCCGACAAGATGATCGAGAATGTCATCGGTGTCATGGGGTTGCCGGTCGGGCTGGGCCTTAACTTTGTCATCAACGGCAAGGAATACGTCGTGCCGCTGGTGGTCGAGGAACCGTCCATCGTCGCCGCGCTGAGCTCAGCGGCCAAGCTGGTCCGGCAATCCGGTGGTTTTGAGGTCGAGAGCACCGATCCGATACTGATCGGGCAGATCCAGGTAGTCGACCTGCAGCATCCGGCACGTGCCCGCCAGGCACTGCTCGACAACAAGCAGGAAATACTAAACCTCGCCAACAGCCTGCACCCGAACATGGTTGCGCGTGGCGGCGGCGCCAAGGATATGGAAGTTGTCATCCATGCCGGCGCCAGCGAGCAGCTCGGCGACATGGTGGTCGCGCATCTGCTGGTCGATACCCGCGATGCGATGGGCGCCAACCTGGTCAACACCATGTGCGAGGGCGTTGCCTCGCTGGTGGAAAAAATTACTGGCGGTCAGGTGTTCCTGCGCATTCTGTCCAACCTTGCCGATCGTTCGCTGGTAAAAGGCTATTGCAGCATTCCGGTCGAAAATCTCAGCGGCAAGGGTTTTGACGGCGAACAGGTGCGTGACGGCATCATCCTGGCCAGCGAATTTGCTGCTGCCGACCCTTACCGTGCAGCAACACATAATAAAGGTGTCATGAACGGTATCGATGCAGTGGCGCTGGCAACCGGCAATGACTGGCGCGCGATCGAGGCCGGGGCACATGCCTACGCTGCGCGCGGCACGCATTACGCATCGTTGTCTCGCTGGAGTCGCGGCGAAGATGGCGCCTTGCTGGGGCAGATCGAAATTCCTCTGAAGGTCGGCATTGTTGGCGGGCCGCTGGAATCCAATCCCACGGTGGCGATGAACATGCGCATGCTCAACGTGCAGGGTGCACGCGAACTTGCCGAGGTAATGGGCGCAGTTGGCCTGGCACAGAACTTCTCGGCCCTGCGCGCGCTGGCAACAGAAGGAATTCAGGCCGGACACATGACGCTGCATGCACGCAGCGTGGCCACCGCGGCCGGTGCTCCACCTGAAGCCTTCGACACCGTGGTCGAGCGGCTGATCGAAAGCGGCACCATCAAGATATGGAAGGCCCGCGAGCTGGTCGACCAGGTTGCGAACCAATCGATCCCGGGTGACAACTCCGGTTTTCAGCAGGTCGAGGCGAAAGACGCCAAGGCCGGCAACGGCAAGATAATCTTTCTTGGCGAACATTCGGTGGTTTATGGCCGCCACGCCATCGCCGCACCGGTCGAGTTGGCAGTGCAGGCGCGGGTGCATGATTGCGACGATGGTGTGCACCTGGTGGTGCCGCGCTGGGGCGTGGAATATCGCATGCACCAGGAAGCTGACAAGCGTCGCTCATTCGAAAAGCCGGCCGGTCTTATCCTCGACAAACTGGGGCTCAGCGGCCAGGCAATGCGTATCGAGGTATATCCCAACGTTCCGCGGGCGATGGGGCTGGGTGGTTCCGCTGCAACGGCGGTAGCGATTATTCGTGCGCTGGACGATCATTTCTCGCTTGGCCTGGACGAAAATGAAGTGAACCGGCTGGCCTACGAGAGTGAAAAAGTTGCTCACGGCATCCCGTCGGGTATCGACAACACCGTCGCCACCTTTGGCAAGACACTATTGTTTCGTCGCGGCGATCCGCCGCTCACGCAGGAATTGAACCTGCCGCACAAGATACCGGTCGTAATAGCCATGAGCGGTGTCGAGAGCCTGACTGCAAAAATGGTCGCGCGTGTGCGTGCGGCATGGGAGAACAATCAGAGTCTCTACGAGCGGATATTCGACGAGATCGATGCGCTGACGCTGCAGGCCGTTGATGCACTGAACAATAACGACATCCAGCAGCTGGGCGAACTGATGAATATCAACCAGGGCTTGCTCAACGCCTTGCAGGTTTCATGCTGGGAGCTCGAAGAGCTGATACAGATTGCGCGCGAAAACGGCGCTTCCGGCGCCAAGCTGACCGGCGGCGGTGGCGGTGGCTCGATTATTGCGGTTTGCCCGGACGACCCGCAGCGCGTTGTGAAGGCAATCCGCGATGCCGGTTACCAGGCGATGGAGGTCGAGATTGGCTGACAGTACTGCAGCAGGCGGTTCTGCAGTCGTATCCAGCGAAGGTGAGCGGCTGATCCTGGTCGACTCGCAGGACAACGAAATCGGTTTCGAGACCAAGGGTGCCGTCCATGACGGCGCCGGTCAGCTGCATCGCGCCTTTTCCCTGTTTATCTTCAATCGTCACGGCGAACTGCTGGTACAGCAGCGCAGCAAGGAGAAACGGTTGTGGCCATTGTTCTGGTCAAACAGCTGTTGCAGCCATCCGCGCGAAGGCGAGGAGATGGACGATGCCATCCACCGCCGTCTGCGCGAGGAGCTGGGGATGAAAAGCGAACTCAAATTCCTGTTTCGCTTTCGCTATCACGCCCAGTTTGGCGAGCTTGGTGCCGAGCATGAGTTTTGCTGGGTTTACATCGGTCGCAGCGACGATGAAGTTATCGTCAACGATAACGAAGTTGCCGATTGGCACTGGACCAATATTGATGCGCTGAACCAGCATATGGGCGAAGAGCCGGAAGCGTTCACACCATGGTTTCGCATGGAGTGGGAGCGGATCAGTAATGAGTTCGGCCATGAACTGGAGGCCATCACCAGCGAGCTATGAGCATCCCGGTTAAACAGCAGTGGATGGTTGGCAGCTACCTGCTGAAACAGAAGCTGAAAGGGAACAAACGCTTTCCGCTGGTGCTGATGCTCGAACCGCTGTTCCAGTGCAACCTCGCCTGTGCCGGCTGCGGCAAGATCGATTACGACAAAGACATTTTGCAGCAGCGGGTCTCGGTTGCAGATGCGCTGCGCGCCGTTGACGAGTGTGGCGCACCGGTGGTTTCAGTCGCCGGTGGCGAACCACTGATTCACAAGGACCTGCCGCAGATTATTAATGGCATCATCGAGCGCAGGAAGTTCGTTTATCTGTGTACCAACGCCATTCTGCTGCGCAAGAAAATTGACGACTATCAGCCGTCGCCGTTCCTGACTTTTTCTATCCACCTGGATGGTAACCGCAAGCGCCACGACGAGTCGGTGTGCCAGGTCGGCGTATTCGACAAGGCGGTGCTGGCTATTGATGAAGCAAGGCAGCGTGGTTTTCGTATCAACGTCAACTGCACACTGTTCAACGACGAAGATCCGCAGGATGTCGCTGAGTTTTTTGACCACGTCATGGCGATGGGCGTAGAAGGCGTGACGGTGTCACCGGGATACAGCTACCAGCATGCGCCGCGGCAGGATGTGTTTTTACAGCGTCGCAACAGCAAAGAGCTGTTTCGCGAGATTTTCCGTCGCGGCAAAGGCCGCAAATGGCGCCTGAACCACTCCAGCCTGTTCAAGGATTTTCTTGCCGGCAACCAGGCCTATCAGTGCACGCCGTGGAGCAATCCCACCTACAACGTGTTCGGCTGGCAAAAACCATGCTACCTGCTGGTCGATGAAGGCTACGCCGACAGCTACGAAAAACTGATGGCTGAAACCGACTGGGACGCTTACGGTACCGGTAACCACCCGAAATGCGACAACTGCATGGCGCACTGTGGCTACGAAGGCACCGCGGTCAATGACACCTTCGCGCATCCGCTCAAGGCGCTGAAGGCGGCACTGTTCGGACCACGCACCGAGGGCCCGATGGCGCCCGAGCTGCCGATCAACTACACCTCGCGGCCGGTTCCCGCCACCGCCATCCCGCTCGACAGCATCGGCGGCCGCGGCCGGGACTGAACCGCAGGATGGGGACAGTACATGTATATGCATACATGTACTGTCCCCTCAGCTGAACCTCTGCCGGAATGACAACTCCAACGGAAAGGCCAGTCACTGGATGGCATTACACAATGCAAAGATTGTTGTCGTTGATTCTCCTGGTGCTGCCGCTGGTGGCGCAGGCCGGGCCGCGTGACACTGTTGCGGGCCTGCAGCTGGCGCTGCTGGAGTTTGCGCAAAGCGAGGTTGCCGGTTTTGAAGACCGCTACACTGCGCTGCGACCGGTGGTCGAATCAACTCATGACCTCGATTACATTGCGCGCCTGACGCTGGGACGGTACTGGCGCGATCTCGCGGCGGAGCAACGCACCCGGTTTATTGACCGGTTTCGCCAGCTGGCGATCAGCAGTTACGCGGCTCGCTTTCCGCAGTTTGCCGGCGAGAAGTTTGAATTCGTCAGCGAGGCGCAGCAGCCACGTGGCGTGTTCATGGTGCGCACCCGGCTGCACCGGCCGAGCGGCGAGAGCATCGATTTTGACTACCTGTTACGCGAGACTGCCGACGGCTGGCGTATCGTCAACATCATGGTCGACGGCGTCAGCGACCTGGCACTGAAGCGCGCAGAGTATGCCGGCGTGCTGCGCAACGGCAGCGCAGATGACCTGCTGCAACTGCTCGACGAGCAGTTGACCCGGCTGCGCAGCGGCTGACCCGGTTCGACTCTTGTCCTCAGGTACACTGCCCGCATTCCCGGGTGGTGCAGGCTTACATGCAGATTTACCGGTTGCTGCAAATACCCTTGCTCGCGTTGCTGTGCACTTCGTGCATCAGCCACGTGCGTCATCCCTATACAGGCGGTGACCACCCCGGCCAGTTAGCGGTTCATGCTGCGCCGCCCGGGCCGTTCATGCACACGCGTACAGCGGTGGATGTACAGCGCGTCGCAGAACAGCCCCGTCGCCATTACACGATAGAGCGCGTCAGCTTCAGCGCCACCGGCACAACCGGCCAGGCAGATAACGGTATCAGTGGACTGCTGTACAGCGGTACAGACAGTGATCCGCGTCCGGTGGTGATCGTGCTGCCGGTGTGGGGCATCAGCGAGTACCCGTCGAACAAGTTCACCCGCGATATGCTGCGAAGCGCACGCGGGGCAGTCGATGTATTCGTAGTTGACGGGCAGCAGTATCTGATTGACTGGCAGGCCCTGGCGGCAGCACAGACTGAACCGGAATTTGTACGCCTGGCGCACGACAGTGGCGCACGTATCCAGGACATGGTGATTGACGTGCGCCGCATGGTGGACTGGCTGAGCAGCGAGCCGCAGATCGATGCAACCAGGATCGGCGTCATCGGCTTTAGCCTGAGCGCGGTGGTCGCGGCACTGGCACTGCAGCACGAGCCACGTTTTGCCGCCGGCGCGGTCGTAATGGGTGGCTCGGATCCCGCCGGTATTTTTGCCTACTGCCAGGGTAATCCGGGGATGGTGCGGGCTACGGCGATGCAGCGTTTCGGCTGGACGCAGGAACGGTACAGGGAGGTTTTTGAGGCGGCGCTGGCCGGGGGTGATTCGCGCAACTATGGCGGGCGTATCGCTGACCCGGCCCGGCTGTTGTTTATCGAGTCGGCGTACGATGACTGCATGAGCCAGGAGTCACGTGACGGTCTGTGGGAAGCGTTGGGCCGCCCCGAGCGCATCAGTTTCCGCTTTTCGCATCGCAAGGCGTTTTACGCAATGTCCCCGCTGGGCTTCAACGTGCTTGGCCGTTACGCCACGGGTTTTTTCCTGCGCACCTTCGAGCTTGAAGAATGAAAGTGACGGTCTGACACGCTATGGCCGATAGCACGTCACCGCTGCGTCGCGCGTTGACCATGCTGGCACTGGTAATTGCCGGCGAGGCAGTGTTCGCGCTGCCGTTTCATGTTGCGCGTTTCTTCCGCCCGACGATGCTTGAGGTGTTCCAGCTCAGCGCAACGCAGCTTGGTGCGGCACAGGGCGTTTACGGCATCTTTGCGATGCTGGCCTATTTTCCGGGCGGGCCGCTGGCCGACCGCTTCCCCGCTCGCAAGCTGCTGGCCGTTTCGCTGTGGCTGACCGCTGCCGGCGGGTTGTACCTGGCAACGTTTCCCGGCTACCGCGGCGCTGTCTTTATCTGGGGATTTTTCGGCGTTTCCACCATCCTGTTTTTCTGGGCCGCGATGATCCGCGCCTGTCGCGACTGGGGTCGCGCGGACCAGCAGGGCCGGGCTTTTGGGCTGCTCGAAGCCGGGCGTGGCGCACTTGCTGCGCTGCTGGCAACGCTTGGCGTCGGGCTTTTCGCAATGACATTTCCGGATGGCTATGCAGCAGCAAGCTTTGCCGACAAACGCGAGGCCTTGCGGCTGATTATCTATGGCTACACGGTCGTTACCGCTACGGCTGGCGTGCTGGCGTGGTTTGCGATAAATGACGGGACAAGTGAGGTACGCCGTGAACCGGTCAGGCATGGCATACGACACGTTCTGCAAATGCGTGCGGTGTGGCTGCAGGCCGTAATCATTTTCTGTGCCTATGTCGGGTACAAGGGGTTCGACAACTACACGCTGTTTGCGGTGCAGGGCTACGGGCTCGATGAGGTGCAGGCGGCAGGTATTGCCGCTATCGGGGCGTGGACCCGGCCGATTGCCGCGCTGGGCGCGGGGCTTCTTGGCGATCGTTTTGGAAATTCCCGGACAATTTTCCTGCTGTTCGCGCTGCTGCTGGCGTCCTACCTGTTTTTTGCCGTGACCACCCCGGTGCCGGGCGCGGCCCACGTCATGCTGGGCAATACGCTGGTTACCTGTATCGCGATGTTTGGCTTTCGTGGCCTTTATTTCGCGCTGTTCCAGGAAAGTAGTGTGCCAGTCGCTGTTACGGGCACCGCAGCAGGTTTTGTATCAGTCGTTGGGTTTACGCCGGATATTTTTGTCACGCTGGTAGCCGGAGTGCTGGTGGATGCCTCGCCGGGTCTTGCCGGGCATCAGCACTTTTTCTATTTCCTGTCCGTCTTCGCGGCTGTCGGGATGCTGGCAAGCCTGTTGCTGCTGCGCTTCAACGCGACCGCGTCACGGCAGCCTCTCGAGTAGCACCCGCGTTGCAGCCGTTGCTTCGCGACATCCGGCAATGGTGCCCGGCAACTTCCGCCGTTGCGCCGCAGGGATGGCCTGGCCCTCGCGATGGGCTATGGCCAACTCATTCAACGGTTCGCAGGCGGCCAGCATGGCGCGGTCAGCCTCGCTCAGTGCATCGCTCAGCGGGTCCTGCGGGTCCAGCCCGGGCAGCGCCAGCATGAGTTCACTGCTGACCTGGTTGTGCTGACGAAACACTGTCTCGGCATCGGCGCGCAGTGCAGCCACTGAGCCGTAGCCGTGCAGGCAGCCGGTCAGGGCGACAAACATCAGTGTCAGCGGGGTACGAAACGCGTTCATGCCGGGGCCCTCGGGTTAACCGACGGTAGCGAATCAGAACGGGTTTTGGAACGGGGGTGGGGAGGGGAGTGCTAAGAGAAGCTGGGCGGCAGCCAGGGAGCACCCAGGCGCCGCATTACTAGCTGGCCGGGTCCCAGTCTTCCTTCACGCGCTGGCACCAGGTCTTGTAGGCATCCAGGTTGTTGACAGGCAGCCGGGACGGGTCGCGGTCGACCGTGTTCTCGTCGTCGTCCGCGCCATTGCTGCGCTCGGACACGTCGTGGCCGTTCAGCCGATCCGTCTCAATGATAGACAAGTTGACTCTCCCAAAAATCTAACGCCTCGAACAATACTTCCTAACCAGTACAATCGCAGTTAACTGGTTCACATTGCTGAAGATTTTGGCTTTTTTCCTTAATCTGGCGGAAAAAATAATTGACGATAATTCATGTATTTTGGGAGCAAATACGATTATGTTGAGTCGAATAAATCCGGCGCCGGCAATAACATGTGCCGGCGACAGGCAATCATTCAGGCGCGTGCTGCCATTATTACTACACAGCAGGCGTGCCCTCGCGGTAGACAGGAACTGTGACCAGGATCATAAAATTTCTCATGTGGGGCGCCGGCGCGCTTCTCATTATTTTCGTGCTGGCTGTGGCCGGTTTTGCATTTTTGTTCGACCCCAATGCGCTGCGTGATGACATTACGCGCATTGTCGAGAAGCAGACCGGGCGGCAGCTGGCGATTGAGGGCGACCTTTCGCTGAGCTACTTTCCATGGCTCGGGTTCGAGGCCGGAAGCACCACGTTGTCCAATGCACCTGGTTTCGACGAGCCGGTCATGGCCAGCTTCGAGTCGGCCAGCGCCAGCGTAAAACTGCTGCCATTGCTGCAGCGGCGCGTGGAGCTCAGCAAGGTCACGCTGGATGGCGTAGACCTGAAGCTGGCGGTCAATGCCGAGGGTGTCAGCAACTGGGACGACCTGGCCGCACTGCAGGGCGAGGATACCGGCGACGACCCGGATTCGGACGGGACCGGATTTTCAACGCAGGGCGTCGGTGGAATCGAGCTTAATGAGGCGCGGATCAGTTATGCCGATGCCACGACCGGCGACAGCTACCTTATAAAAGACCTGGAGCTGCAGACCGGGCCGCTGGTGCCCGGCACCGCGTTCGAGCTTGCCGCACGCGGCGATATTGAGGCCGGCAGCCTGGAAATCGCCGGGCCGGTCAGCTTGTCCGGACAGGTGCAGATTGATGACGACGGCACTTTGCGGATAACAACCCCGGTTATGACCCTGGCAGCAACCGGCGCGGGTGTGCCCGGTGACCAGCTTGCAGTGACGCTCGAGGCGCCGGCGCTCGTTTTGGGCGAGACAACGCTGGAACTGGAGGCACCGGTGCTGGCGATGACCGGTACCGGTGGCGGCGATCCGTGGTCGCGTATGGAAGGCACGCTCGGCGCAGCATCGCTGACACTGGAAGATTTTGAACGCTTCGACGCGCCCACCGTGACATTCAAAGGCACCATCGAGTCGCCGGACCTGCCGGTCGAGCAACTCGAAGCCGCGATGAGCGGGCAGCAGCTGCAGGGCTCGCTGGAACACGGTGCGGCAGCTATTGATGTGGTCCAGGCGCAATTGCTCGGCCTGTCCCTGTCGAGCCGCAAGGTGAAGGTCAGCAATATCTACGAAGATATCGTTATCGAGGCCCCGATCGACGTTAAGCAGTTCGTGCCGATCGATCTGTTGCGCAAGCTCGGTTTCACTGACGTCGTCACGGCCGACCCCGACGCGCTCAAATCAAGCAGCTTCACCGCCAACGCACGCTATGGTCCGGACTCGATGGGTGTGAAAAACCTGAAGGGAATGGTCGATGGAACGGCAGTCAGCGGTTCGGTACGCATGATGACGTCGGGTGAGGTGCGCTTTGATATCACTGCCGACGCGGTCAATCTCGACCGCTACCGGGCACCGGCCGAAGAGGCTGACGCCGATGGTGGGGCTGTCGCGATTGCCGACATTGAAATTCCGGCCGAGGCGCTGCGCGAGCTGGCGCTCGAAGGCACGCTCAACATCGGCAGCATGGAACTGGTCGGGTTGAAAACTGCCGACGTGACCTTGGGTATCCGGGCTGCTGGTGGAGACGTGCGCGTCAAGCCGGCCAGGGCAGCCCTGTATGGCGGCAGCTACGTTGGAGACATACGTCTCGATGCCCGCAATGCAGTGCCGGTGCTGTCACTCAACGAGAGTCTCGAAAATGTCCAGTTCGGCCCGTTTGCAAAGGATTTGCTTGGCGACACCAAATTGAGCGGCAAGGTAGACGGGCGCATTACCGTCAGCGCCCAAGGGCGTACCTCGCACGAGTTAACCAGTAGTGCTAACGGCGATGCTGTATTCAAGTTCACTGACGGCGCTTACGAAGGCACCGACATCTGGCACCGGGTGCGTAGTGCCAGGGCGGTCATCAAGGGCACGCCGGCGCCGGCAGAAGCGGCCGGCGATCGCACCCGGTTTGCCGACCTGAGCGGCAGCGCGACGATCAGCAACGGCGTGCTCACCAGCAAGGACCTCAGCATGGTGCTTCCGTTCATGAAAGTGCGCGGCGAGGGCAGTATGGTGCTGCTCACCCAGGAAGTGGATTTTCGCCTCAAGGGCGACATTGTCGACCGCCCGGAGCTCGATGCTGACGTCAATGACCTGGTCGGTGTTACCGTGCCGATAAAAATGACCGGCACGATAAGCGAGCCCAGCATCGGCGTCGATATGAAAGCCGTGCTGGCGGAGCTGGCGAAGAAAAAGCTGCTCGACCGGATCGGGCTGGGCGGAAAATCCGCGGCGGATGCCGGAGGCGAAGCAGGCGCGGAAGCAGAAGAGCCGAAAGACGTCAAGGAAGAGCTCGAAGACAAGTTGAAAGACAAGCTGAAGGGAATTTTTGGTGGTGGTTAGGGCCTGCCTGTTTCTATTTTGCCTGGTCCCCCTGGCAGGTTTTGCCGCGGAGCTGCGCTTTGTCGATGTCGCGCGCGAGAAAGGCCATATCAAGGTGGCGTCAGAAACTTATATTGACGCGCCACCGGCAGCGGTGTTCCGGATCCTGGCAGACTACGAAGGCTTTCAGCGCATATCAAAAGTATTCGAAGAGACCCGCTACCTGGAGCGTGATGAGCAGGGCAATGGCGTCGTCTACTCGCGCGCGGCCGGCTGTGTTTTGTTCTTTTGCAAGACCATCGAACGTGTGGAAACGCTGACCATCACGCCGAGCGAGGAAATCGTTGCAGTGGCGATTCCGGAACAAAGCGACGTGGATTTCAGCGTAGCCCGCTGGCAGTTTGAACCGGAAGGTGAGGGCACCCGTCTGCTGTACGGTGTCGATTTCAAGCCGGACTTCTGGGTGCCGCCGCTGCTCGGGCCAATGATTATCAGGGCCAAGCTGCGTAGCCGCGGCAGCGAGGCGGCGGTACGCATCGAGCGGCTGGCCAATGCGCTGCAGATTCACCGTGTATCGCCTTAGCCTGATACTGATACTCGTACCACTCGCAGCGCTTGCCGGCAGGATCGATTACGTGTCAGTCACGCGTGACGGGCCGCGGTACGTACTGGAAGGCGAAGCCTTCGTAGCTGCGCAACCTGCTGCAGTGTACGCCGCGATCACCGACTACAATTCTCTCGACAAGCTCGATAAGGGTATCGCCGAGAGCCGGTTGCTCGAGCGCATCGACGACAATATCGCACTGGTTTATACGCGGCTGACCGGCTGCGTGATTGTATTTTGTCGCAAGGTGGAACGGGTCGAGCGTGTCGAAGAAGTATCGGATACCGAGGTGCAGTCGGTGGTCGTGCCCCAGGAACAGGCCGATATTGCTTACGAGCGATCATCCTGGCGCCTTTCCGCCGAGGCGGATGGCACGCGTATCAAATACCGCACCGAAATAGAACCGGATTTCTGGATACCGGCCTTTATCGGTCCTGCAGTTTTGCGTGGCGTGCTGAAGCGCCGCGTCAGCCGCACGCTGGGTAATCTCGAGCAGGCAGCAAAGAACTACCAATGAA